>JBNKDZ010000316.1:0-5908 GCA_050288525.1 Cyclobacteriaceae bacterium | reverse complement strand
AGGTTGCAAAATTTTACTAAAAAAAATATCATCCGTGAGATCAACATCAATTAAAAGAATATAATTTTCAGGCTCTAATACTATTATTTCAATATCAAAATCACATTCATTTCCAAATTGATAATAAAAAGTTGAAATATTCTTATCCTGACAGTATGAATAATTAAAAGTATAAATCAATAGAATCGGTAATATTATTTTTAAATATGGATTCATAATTATTGTTTATTTTCAATGTAAGTAAAATGAATTCATTATATCAGCATCCAGATATATTCCTAATGCTGGCGCGCTTTTGTAAAGCGTGCCTTATCCTAATCTACAATCAGTCACCTCTTTGTCCCTTGTTCCTTGCCCCTCTAATAAAAAACGCACGTGCTAAAAATCACGTGCGTTCTGAAAATTATCAGAGCTTCGGCCCTTTATTTTTTCTTTGACTTTTTTGACTCCTTTTTCACATCATCCGACGTAACAAGGGTCATTTCGTCGATCAGGTGTTTTGCTCCGGCAAACTTGTCTATGATAAACAGGGTGTACCGTATATCGACATTTATGCAACGCTGAAGCTCCGGCTCGAAGGTGATGTCGCCACTCATAGCTTCCCAGTTTCCGTCAAAAGCGATCCCGATAAGGTTGCCGTTGCGGTCAATAACGGGGCTGCCGGAATTCCCTCCGGTGATATCGTTGTTTGTGATAAAACCGACAGGTAATTTGCCGTTTTCGCCATATGGACCGAAGTCTTTGGCTTCATAGAGTTCTTTCAGTTTTGGATGCACAATAAATTCCGGATTGGAGGGATCTTCCTTTTCCATAACACCTTTTAACGTGGTCTCATAGTTAAACAACACGGCATCCCTGGGCTCGTAACTTTGTACTTTTCCGTAGGTCAGACGCATCGTAGAGTTGGCATCCGGATAATACTTTTTGTCGGTATTCATCTCCTGAAGTGCAGCAATGAATTTCCTGCTCGATTCTGACAGGAGATCCAGCGCTTCGCCTCTGGAACCGGACAAGTCGCGGTATCCGTTATATACCGATATTGCCACTTTATATCCCGGGTCATTGGCCAGTACGTCTTTGTTCGGATTTTCGAAGAATTTCAGCAATTTGTCTTTATCGGTAAGAATGGAATTTTCGAAGACATAATCCGCAAGCTCTCCGAGATTTCCTTCTTCCTGAATCTGAAAATCACTGAAAAATGGTTCATTTGCTTCTACCGGATGTCTCAGAGAAGCAAAAAATTCCGGATAGAATTCAGGGTCAACATCTGCATAGAACATTCCTAAAAGTGCTGTGAATACTTTTTTGTCAATTTTCGGATTGTAATCTTTATAAAACGGTCCGGCACCTTTATCGAACTTGTCGATGGTATTTTTTATTGTTTCATCATCAGCAGAGTCGTTTTCCAGAACTGCCATCAGTTCTTTATACTGATATCCGTAGCGTATAAATTCCACACCAAAACCTCCTTCGAGATAGTAATAAAACGGCAGGTTGTATTTCCGGATCTCATCATAAGCCTTTTTAATCTCCCCTACAGGATTCCCGAATTTCTTTATTTTGCTCTGGTCTTCTTTCAACCAGTTTGTAAGACTCTTCTCCAGATCCGATTTTTTTGAATAAATATCGAGGTCTTTAAGCCCTTTGGTTTGTCCGATAAAGTATTTCCAGTAATTGCTGACATGGGCATACTTGGCAGCATAACCAAGACGTACGGCAGGATCCTTATCCATAAACTCCTTCATGATAGAAAGCCGTTTCTCCCGCAATTTCACACGTGCCGGATTGGTCTCTTCAATCGCCATCTTCACCCCGTAGGATGTAAGATACCGGTTTGTAGACCCCGGATACCCTAGGATAAAGGCAAAATCATTTTCCTGAACACCGCTTATCGAAACAGGCAGATAATGCTTTGGCTTCAAAGGGATGTTTTCTTTTGAATAAGGTGCGGGCTTGCCATCAGGACCGGTATACACTCTGAATAAAGAGAAATCACCTGTATGCCGCGGCCACATCCAGTTGTCGGTGTCACCTCCAAACTTACCGATCGACTCCGGAGGATTACCTACCAGGCGCACATCGGTGAACGTTTCGTACACAAACAAATAGTATTCATTCCCATTAAAAAAAGGTTTTATCACCACATCATAGTGGGTATCGCCTTTGGCTTCTTCAGCGAGTTTTTCAATGCTGTTGGCAACAAGCTCATCGCGCTGTTTTTCGCTCATATTAACGGTAACATCCTTAAGCACTTTTTGAGTCACATCTTCCATACGTACCAGGAACTGAACGTAAAGACCATCGTTTGGCAGTTCCTCTTCATACGACTGTGCCCAGAAGCCATTAGTCAGGATATCGTTTTCTACAGTGCTGTGTTGCTGAATGTAATCGTATCCACAATGATGGTTGGTCAACATCAATCCGTTCGGAGAGATGATCTCGCCGGTACATGAACCTCCTGATAGGTTCACTACGGCATCTTTCAGAGACGAATGATTAATGCTATAGATCTCCTCAGCGGTAAGTTGAAGGCCCATTTTTTCCATATCTGTATAATTGAGGCGCTGAATGTGAATGGGCAACCACATCCCTTCGTCGGCCGACAGATAGAATGGAAAGTTCAGACAAATCAATAAGATAAATACTACTCTTTTCATTTTTTGCTCTACTATTTTTTTTACAAATTATTTTAAAAAGCTGCTCTTAAATTAAAATATAGGGATTTCTCTCCACTGATATTTATTGAATATTCCCAACGCATCACAAAGTCATAAAAAGAAACAATGTCGATACCGACACCACCCCCACAGATATATTTATCTGAAAAACGTTTATTTGCTGCGTTGTTCCTATAGTTAACAATATAACCCTGGTCAAAGTTTAAAGCCAGATAGGCTGCAAACGGAATTTTGCTGAACTGCCTGATCTTAAGGACATTGCGAATGTCTTTTTCAAACTGGAACAGCTGTTTTTTTATGTAGTTGTTATTTACCAGAAAATGCTGACCGGCAATCACATATGGTTCATACCCACGCATAAAGGTCTTTTCATACCCTATTCCATAATAATTGTAATATGGCTGTTCATCCGGAAACGAAGCCCTGCCATAGTAACTTGATCCCAGATAGAATTTTTTACCCAGGTCGAAGTATCGGCTGTATTTAAGATCCATATCGAATGATTTCAGGTCATCATAGATCCCCAGACCATTCTTCGTGAGATTCACTTTCAGATAGGATCCGTTCAACGGATAGGAGACATAGTCACGGTAGTCGCGTGTATATGAATAGCTGAGGCTAAAATATTGTTGTTTAAGGCGGTCATTAAGGAAATATTGTGGATTTAAAGAAAGCACCGTATCAACAACGTTGGCTCTTGAATAATGAAACCCGACATGGTGAAAACTATAAAAATTCGGGCGATACCCAAGATAGAATCCACCATGAGCTTCTTCTTTTAACACCTTATCCTCTCCAAAAAACTGAAGTCGGTGATCAACTGTTTGATAGTCAATATTTTTGTTTGTTGCGTAGTCTGCGTAAATTTTAAGCCCGATTTTTTGTTTTCTGTCGATATATGGGATATCGTATGTGAGCTTAAAAAATTTGGTATAACCAAACTGCAATACAGCACCCAGTGTTTCATTTCTGCCCCGAAAGTTAAAATAGATCAGTTTTACGCCATAATCGATCCTTTTGAAATCGTGTTTTTGGTTCACCCACCATTCCGTGAAATTTCTGTCGGCCAAACCGATCACAGGGATCGGAAAAAAATACCATCGTTCGGCAACCCGTATGATCACATCTACCCTGTTTTCATCAAGTTCGACAATATTGACGCTCACTGTAAGAAAAAGCCGGGTATTGAGGATCTTTTTCCTGTCAGCTTCAAGAACAGCCTCCAGCTTTTTGCGGTTCAGGATCTGTCCTTCCTGAATATTCAGTTCACGTCGGATTATGCGTTCTTTAGTCTTTTTATTTCCAATGATAAAAATACGATCGATCTGAACGGGATTACCGATCGAATCTGCAACAGAAACAGCTGTTGTATCTTTTTTTTGAGGAAACCGCAGTTTCTGCCCAAATATATCCGTATGGATACAGAAAAGGGTAACAGCCAATATCGTGATCGTACGTATCAATAGTTTCCTTTAAATTATGACTATTAAGTAACAGCCCTGCTGATCAATTTTATACCGGCTTCCGCAATATCGATGATCTGCTATTTTTTACTTTCCTTATTCTTCGGTTGAAGTTTTTTAAGATTCAGCAATATCAATATACCAATTATTATCAACGGAATACTCAGTATCTGCCCCATATTCAATGTCATGGATTCTTCGAAATCCACCTGTGCTTCCTTGATGAATTCATATAAAAACCGTAATCCAAACAAGATAACGAGGAAAACACCAAACAGATATCCTTCAGGAGTTTTCTCTTTCTTTCTATTCCACAAGATCAAAAGCAGTATAAAGATCAGGAAAGATGAAATGGATTCATAAAGCTGTGCCGGATGCCGGACAATAGCAAAGGTATTTATTACCGCCACAGGTTGATTGGGCTTATCGTCCAGTATGGTATAGCTAATCGTATGATCCATGGGCTCATAAATATGCTCGGATATATAAGGATCAGTTAAAATTGCCTTTATATTTGTTTTGACTAACTTTTCAGCAACTTTGGATGTCTTTACATCTGAACTAAAGTCGATATATATTTTTACAGGTTGATAATTATTTTCATTGCTGGTTGTATCAGAACTTTTTTCGATATGCACCTCATCAATATAATTAAACCGTTCCATTCCGGACACGACATCATAGGCAAACAACACGCCTGTGGAAGAATGCGTAGGCACTCCGATTATTTCCGAATTAACAAAATTCCCCATACGTATCAGGGCTCCTGTTATCGCACCGCAGATCACGATCCTGTCAACTACCCACAGGAAGCTTTGTCCGGCTCTTTTTCGCTTTTTCCATATAAATCTGCCTTTTAAGGGATTGATATCAACGAAATAGTTCACATATAAGAAGATACCCACTAAAATACCAACAGTAGCACCATGACTGGCGAGTCCTCCTTCCCAGGTTTTCAGGATGCTTATCGGATCCTGAAGATATTTGGCAGGTTCATAGAACAAAACATGTCCCAGTCGTGCGCCAAGAACAGTAGCTACGATCATGAATATGGTAAGGGAATCTACATCTTTGGTGGATTTACCTTCTTTTTTAAAGATCCAGTACATGATCTGCTGACTTATGATAAAGCCCAGGGCGAACAAAACACCATACCAGCGTACCTTGATCCAGTCGACAAAAGGCAATACTTCAGGATTTACATTCCAGATTATATAATTGAAAAAATTCATTGTTCCGATTTTTTAAAATTTTTGTGAATATAAAAATAATGATTTTTGATTCTCACATTATTTACATGAAATCTTAAAAATCAATTAAATACAGGGAGATTTAATATTTTTTAACTTGAATTATTCCTTACAGGAATTTCAATTTCTACTCAAGCTCAAGTTTGTCGCAGGATTTCTGGGCAGCATCCTGTTCGGCTCTTTTCTTACTCAGACCATTTCCTTTGGCAATAAGCTCACCTTCTATGATCAATTCGGCAACAAATTCCCGGTTATGGCTTGATCCTTTCAGTTCGGAGATCTCAAATTTGATATCCTTGTTATTGCGATGCGCCCATTCGATGATCTTGCTTTTAAAATTCGGATTGTTTTTAATGATCTCTTCGAGATCGTAGTGTTGCTTAAGTATTTTTTTAACGATGAAATTACGTGTTTTCACATATCCCTTATCCAGATATATTGCTCCAATGAGGGCTTCCAGCGTATCACCGTAGATAGATTTATAGGAAAGGCGGTTTTTTTTGTTGGTTGTATATTC
>JBNKDZ010000315.1:0-12202 GCA_050288525.1 Cyclobacteriaceae bacterium | reverse complement strand
TGATGAAGACAACAATATGGATTTATCATTATAGAAATGGATCCCAAACGATATGTTGCCCGGTAATGGATGTTGATAGTTGAAAGCTGTTGTGACAGGTGCATCAACAACCCCGGCCCATTGCTTATGATAATTAATATTCAGTTCATATTGATCGCTGCTTCCGATAGAGGCCGGATTATATGAATACGGATTCAGATAGAACTGGTTAAAATGCGGATATTGCTGTCCGTATGCCCAACTACCCGCTAGTATAAAAACATAAATTAATAAACTCTTTTTCATTACCTGGCTCTTAAAATTCGTACTCCACCGCTATATGTTTTTGTCTGATCGCTGCATTGGATCACATAATAATAATCTCCTTCCGGAAGGTATTCACCGTTCATTCTGCCATCCCACTGAATATCAAAGTTATCTGTTTCATATACTTTAACTCCATATCGGTTGTATACCATCATTCTGCATCCGTGAAGCAGGTCCACACGTTCTATTTCCCACGTATCACCGATAAGATTTCCATCTCCCGGCGAAAAGAATTTCGGAATACCGAAAGCTTCCGAGGCTCCTCCGCCTCCGGGCATCACATGGATAATCAGTTCGGAATAGGCAGTAGCACTGTCGTCGTCCATAACGACCAGCTCGAACAGATAATCGCCTACTTCCAGTTGATTTAGTGTAAGAGTATCGGAGATAACAGGCTCACCGATAAAGGTTGGCCCTGAAATCATATTCCACTGATATCTGACTATCAAACCATCCGGATCAGAACCTGTGCCTATATATTTATAATTATTTACAGGATGATACAGATACAGGTCTTCTTCTCCTGCATTCGCCTCGGGAGGGATGTTTTCAGGCGGTTCGGGAGCAACAAATATATTTACCTGATCAATGCTATAGGCATCTTCCGAATCCGTTACTTTCAAATGGAACCGGTAAATCCCTTCGACAAGATCTGTAAGTTGCTGACTGGCAGCGGTGGGGTCCGATAACGTTACCACCGGCCCGGAGATCTGCATCCACATCAGGGTCACATCATCCCCGTCGGGATCTTCATATTGTGCTGTTAAGGTGACCTGATTTTCGGGTAGTGTAATGGAGATGTCCGGTCCTGCATTGGCAACAGGGCTTCTGTTAATGTTTGATGGCATCACAGTAAGCAACATCTCATCCTCACTTATTCCTCCCTCATTATCCTGAACAACAAACTTAAAGCGATAAAGTCCTTCCTCAAGATCTGTTAATGTCAGAATTCCGTCATTTTCAGTCATGGTTACGGCAGGACCTGATTCTTTGCTCCATTCAACATGTACCACATGACCGTCAGAGTCATATCCGGTGCCAATAATATCCAGGCTAACGTAAGGCAGATATACTATCTTGTCCACTCCGGCATTTGCTATTGGCCGGATGTTTGTGCCTTCCGGCAATACATTAATAATTACAAAATCGGATCCGGATGCATTATCATCATCGGTAACAACATACATAAACTGATAAACACCTTCTACAAGATCCGAGAGTTTAAGCTGATTGGTATTGATCCCTTCGGCAGTTACATCGGGTCCTATAATCTGTTCCCATCTTCTTGATACAATGCTTCCGTCGGGATCGCTGCCGGTACCGATCAGAACCACTGAATTGTTCGGAAGAATGATCTCTTTATCTTTCCCGGCATTGGCAACCGGATTCCGGTTAATATCTGCTGAGTTGACAACCACCGAGACATAATCTTGTCCGGATGCGCCATCGTCATCTGTAACCGTAAGTCTGAAAGAATATGTACCTGCCTGCAGATCTGATAAGGCAACTGTTTTAGAAGTGGCGTTTGTCATAGTCACAGCAGGTCCGCTGACTTTCATCCAGGAGAAAGAAGTGATGCTTCCATCCGGATCGTTTCCGCTTCCACTCAGATTTACCTGATCAGTCGGGAGTGTTAACAATACATCCTCTCCGGCGTTTGCTGTTGGCGGCTGATTGACATTAGCTGCCGACACGGTAAGCCGGACCTCATCATAACTACTCGCATTCTGATTATCGGTTACTGTAACCCGGAATAAATAGACACCTTCTTCGAGATCCTGCACAGTAAGCATGGATGTATTTTCATTTAACATGGTAAGACTGGGTCCCCATCTTTTTTCCCACAAGTAAGAAGATATATTTCCATCCGGATCATTAGCTTCAGCCTGCATGTTGGAGGTGTTGGTTGGAAGATAAATTGTTTTATCATTTCCGGCGTTCACAACCGGGTTTTGGTTGGTTGTTGCAGGGATTACTGTTACGATCACATTATCTGTAGCCCTGGCATCATCGTCATCTGTCACAGTAAGGCGAAATTCGTATTTTCCTTCTGTCATCCCTGATACTGACAGGGTAGCGGTGTTCTCATTTGACAGAACCGCTACAGGTCCGCTGATCTTAATCCATTGATAGGTAACTATTTCACCATCATCATCATTACCCGAGCCATTCAACACAACAGAATTTGTCGGGAGATTAACGATTTTATCCGAACCAGCATTGGCTGTCGGGGCTTGATTGACCTCTTCGGCCAGTACATGCACCCGCACTTCATCTGATGCTGAGGCGCCATCTGTATCCATAACCATCAACCTGAACACATAAGTACCTTCAACCATATTCTGAACAGTCAGTCTGTCTGTATTTTGATCCTGCAAGGTTGCCATAGGACCACTGACTTTCGACCAGGCATACAATCCAATGGTGCCGTCCGGATCTGATGCCGTTCCCTGAATAACTGTTGAATTTACCGGAAGTGTTATGGTAATGTCATTTCCGGCGTTTGCTGTAGGTGGCTGATTGATTACTTCGGCAAAGACATTTATTCGTACTTCATCACTACCTGTTGCTCCATCATCATCTGTAACAGTAAGACGGAACAGATAGCTGCCTTCAACCATTTGTGTGGCAGAGAGTGTTGCAGAACCTGTATTATTAAGTGTTACTGCCGGGCCACTTACTTTGATCCAACTGTAGCTCACGATATCTCCATCATTATCTGTTCCAGAACCACTGATATTTACGGAATTAGTGGGCAGTGTTATATTGATGTTTTCACCTGCATTTGCTATCGGAGCCTGATTAATGTTTTCAGGATTTATAACCACAACTACTTCATCAGAATCTGTCGCTCCGTCATCGTCTGTCACAACAAGCCTGAAAGTATAACTGCCTTCAACCATATCCGAAAGGGATAAAACAGCGTTGGTGGTATTGGTCATTGTAACATTCGGGCCAGTTACTTTTGACCATGCATAAGAGACAACAGTCCCGTCAGGGTCACTACCTGAACCAACAACATTTACTGAATTGTTCGGAAGTGTAAGTGAGATGTCACGTCCTGCATTGGCTACCGGTGCCTGGTTTATTGCTGCAGGATTTACGATCAACGTCATCTGATCGGAATCTGTTGAGCCATCATTATCTGTAACTGTCAGCTGAAAAATATACTGACCTTCCAGCAAACTACCCACGGTGAGCGTGGATGTGTAAATATTTGATAATGAAGCAGAAGGCCCGCTAATTCTTTCCCAGAAATACGAGGCAATGCTTCCGTCTGTATCAGTTCCCGAACCAAAAATATTAGTGGTATTTGTCGGGAGCGTGACAGATTTATCAACTCCTGCATTGGCAACAGGAGGCTGGTTTACTTCTTCTGGTTCAACCAGCACTATAACATCATCATATGTGGTTGCGCCATCATTATCTGTAACTGTCAGGCGAAAACGGTATTGCCCTTCCAGCAGATCCGTCAATGTTAAGGTAAGCGTACTGGCATTGGTCATTGTAGCTGCAGGCCCATCTTCTTTTGTCCAGGAAATATTGGATATTGTACCATCCGAATCGTTGGCAGAACCAGACAAGTTCAGGGTGTTTGTCGGAAGTTGGATTGAGACATCTGTTCCGGCATTTACCACCGGATATTGATTTTGTGCCTGTACCGTCACTCTGACTTCATCATAAGATGTAGCTCCCTGATTGTCTGTTGCTGTAATTCTGAAAACATATACTCCCTCTCCAAGTGCTGAAATATGTACCGTAAACTGATCATCATCTGTTAATGCTCCTCCGGAAGGCCCACTGCGTTTTGTCCATATAACATTATCAATTGTCCCATCCGGATCTGTGACTCCAGCTGTTATCGATAGTGTTGTTTGAGGAAGATCTATTGTATGATCAGGTCCGGCATTTACCTGAGGGGGCTGATTGACCGGGCTTACCAAGACACGTACCTGGTCACTTCCGGTGGCACCGTTATTATCTGTTACCGTAAGACGGAATTCGTATATACCCTCAACAAGGTTTGAAACAGTGGCATCCTCCTGATTTCCATTCGTAATGGTGGCTGTTCCAGGACCTGTTATCTGTTGCCATGAATAGTTATTTATCACCCCGTCATCCGTTGCCGTTGCATTAATTGTGGCAGAATTGATTGGTAATTGAATATAAATATCTGTACCTGCATTTACCTGAGGGGCCTGATTAATAATTTCTTCATTCACGGTAAGTGTTACCTGATCATAGGAAGAACCCCCGTCATTGTCGGTTACTGTTAAACGAAAAATATAATTTCCGGCAACAAGGTTATTTACTGTCAGGGAGGAAGAAGATGTATTTGCGGGCATGGTTATTCCGGGCCCCTGGATCAATGTCCATTCATATGTTTCTACTGTACCATCCGGATCGTAAGCATTCCCATTAAATGTTGCTGTATTTACAGGCAGCCTTATGGTAACATCATTACCTGCATTTACAACAGGAAGCTGATTGACTGGTTCCGGATATACTATGACAGAAACTTCATCATATCCTGTTGCTCCCTCATCGTCTGCTACAGTCAGTCCAAATACATAGGTGCCTGCAACCAGACTATTTGCTGTGAGTGTAGATGTGGAGGCATTTACAAGGGTAGCATTTCCTCCGGAAACTTTTACCCACTGATATCCGGTGATTGAACCATCATTATCCGTTCCTCCTCCATTTAATGTAACTGTATTTGTCGGGAGGGTTATGGAAGTATTCGCTCCGGCATTGGCAATTGGCGGTTGATTGGCGGCTGATACTGTTACTGTTACATTATCAGTAGCTGTGGCTCCTTCATTGTCTGTTACCTCAATTGTAAATATATACGTTCCTTCTATCAATCCACCTGCTGTTAATGTTGAGGTATTAACATTTTGAAGTTGTGCCGGTGGGCCGCTGGTTTTGATCCAGCTATAGGAACTAATGCTTCCATCAGGATCAGAGGCAATAGCTGTTATATTCACCAGGTTGGAAGGCAGTTTCACATCAATATCCGAACCTGCATTCACTGAAGGGGGTTGATTTGCCTGGTCGACCGTTATTCTCGCTTCATCGTATCCCGATGCCCCGTCATTATCAACTGCCGTAAAGCCAAAGATATATTCCCCCTGAATAAGTGAAGAGACTGTCAATGTTGAAGTATTGGCATTGACAAGTGTCGCATTGGAGGGGCCTGATATCTGAACCCATTGACGGGAAACGATTGTACCATCAACATCAGTAACAGAACCGTTTAAAATGGTACTGCTCAAAGGCAACTGCAAACTCTGATCTCCCCCAGCACTTACGACAGGAGGTTCATTCGTGTTTATTACAATCACCGTCACTTCATCGTCATCTGTCGCACCTTCATTATCCGTAACCGTAAGACTAAAAACATATGTCCCTTCTTCATAATTGCTTAGCGTCATGTTAGGATTTGTTGTATTGGCCATCACTACTGAAGGTCCGTTTCTTTTTTCCCAGAGATAGGATGTTATCGTTCCATCAGAATCAGAACCGGAACCGGTTAACACAAGACTTGATTCATCAATATTAATGCTCTGATCCGCACCTGCATTGGCTACAGGAGGAAGGTTGGCATGATTTACTGTCAGGGTCATTTCGTCATAATCAGAGGCACCGTCATCGTCTGTAACTGTAAAACCAAAAACATAGGTTCCTTCAACAAGATTGCTTAGTTGAAGTGTGGCAACTGTTTGGTTCCCTATTGTTACAGATGGTCCGCTTACTTTAACCCACTGATAGCTCACGACTTCCCCATCTATATCAGTTCCTTGTCCTTGAACTGAGGCTGTATTAAAAGGTAGTTTTATCGTTATATCATTGCCTGCATTCGCTGTAGGAGGTTGATTACCTTGTTCGACAGAAACATTCACTGCGTTGTAATTGCTCCAGTAATCATTGTCTGTCACTGTTAGCCCGAATGTATAAAATCCTTCCTCCATATTTGTAACTGAGAGGATAGGGCCATCCGTATTCCCCAAAGTACAATCAGGGCCCTGTATCTGCACCCATCGGTACCGTGTTATTTCACCGTCAGGGTCATAACTTCGCGAACCATCGAGATTAACAGAATTGGTAGGCAACAGGATCGTCCGGGCCGGGCCGGGTACTGACACCGGAGGCACGTTTTCTGCCTCTACCGTTAGATTCACATTATCGCTTCCGGTTGCGCCGTCATCGTCAGTAACTGTTAGTCTGAAAACATAATCTCCTGCTATCAGATTACTGACAGATAATGTAGCTGTATTTTGATTCTGCATGGTAGCAGAAGGACCCGAAACCTTAGTCCATTGATAGGACACAATCCTGCCATCGTCATCACTTCCCGAGCCTGTAAATACGGTTGAATTCGTAGGTAATCCGATTGTCTGGTCATTACCAGCATTGGCGACCGGAGCCTGATTGACTGGTTCAGGCACTACTACCACAGATACCTCATCAGACCCTGATAGTCCGGCATTATCTGTAACTGTCAATCTGAATACATATGTTCCGGCTACCATATTCGTAACCGTAAGCGTAGAAGTATTCTGATTTGTAAGCGTTGCTGCCGGTCCGGAGGATTTCGTCCACTGATAGGAGCTGATGGGATTTGCAGAAGAAACAGAACCAGACAAATTTATTGAATTTACCGGCAACTGAATATTTCTCGTGGGTCCTAATTCAACAGACGGATTTACACTCCCTTGTTCCAGATGATAACTCAGCATCCATTCGTAGACGTTTGGGTTATGGACTGCATGATCAGTACGGTAGGCGTTATCCCAGGAATTATGTCCTACACCCGGATAAATTGTCAAAATAGGTTCTATTGTGGGGTTCCCCTGTTTGACACATTCAATGGCTTTTAGCGCTTCTGATAATGGAATTGCCGTGTCAGCATCTCCGTGAAATTCCCATACAGGAATATTCATCCGGCCGACATTCTCAGCATGAGGGCATAATGCCTTAGCTGCCACAGGAGCTATAGCAGCAAATTTATTCGGATTGTTCTGATCTCCTCCTGAGCCTGCATATGTTCCGTATCCTCCAAGACTAAGGCCTGTAAGATATAGCTGAGTAGGATCAACCTTATAGTTCTCTAATACATAATTTGCTAAATTATTTACCCAGTGAATCTGCCAGTCGGCATAAGTCTGAGGTGATATTACAATGAAACATTTTTCTTCCCCGTTCACTGTAAAACACATTTTGTCGCCTTGCTCAATAAGCTTTGGAGGGCCATTTTTTGCTACTCTCCAAATCTGGCTGTCGGAGCCATCGCCCTTTTCGCCTGATCCGTGCAAAAATATTATTGCAGGAAACAACTCGCCTGATGCCTCATATCCGGGAGGGAGGTATTCAAGATAGGGCAATACGCCACTAGGTCTCCGGGGAGTCTGAACATGGGTTTGAGCTTTTGCTGAACCAGTGAATATAATCTGAGCAGCACATAGAAATGCCGCAATACATAACACCTGTTTCATAAATTATGGTCTGGGTTTGATTAAATAACAAAGATACGCTACAAAATATTGTTTAAAAATTATATTACCCGAAATTAACAAAAAGCAATATTCCTTCCGAAAATTGTTAAATTCACAGAATATATACCTCTATTTTGCATCAACAGACAAAAAAATAGTAAAATACAAAGATGTGAAATAGCACCAAAGTGCCATAATTCATATAATATCTTTACAGCCTCCAATATTCCGGGCGCGTATTCGCAATGTTATGAATGCAATCAACTATTAAAAGGAATGGCTGTACAAAAGCATTTTTTTTCAATTCATCGGAACAAAAGTTGATATTTTTCACAGATCACAAATTATTTAACAAAAATATACACAAATAATAACACTGCATTTTATATTCAAAACTGTTTTAAAACACGAACAACCGCTTTATTTGTGGCTTTATTAAACGATTTTTTATTAGCTATGACAGAAAAATCATCAAATTAATTTTTTATCGTATTTACCATTGACATGATTTTTTTTTGCAGACAATAAAAAATAAAAATGTATTGGTTTAAAACGCATTCCTTAATCACATAAAAAAGTACCGGAAAAATACAGATGTCAGGTTCGCTCAATGAAGTTCCTTTACCTCGATGGTTTGTAAGAAAACCATCAAAAATCAATTATATCATACTTTTTATTATATCAGGTCATTACAGATCATAGATCTTCAATTTCCATAGCAGAATCACTCCCCGGTTCTATGCCTATTAATTTCCAGTATTTTTCTATATCATGAATTTTACTTTCCAACGTTTCCAGTGTTTCAGAAGGAGGAATATCCAGCTTTTCTTCAAGTGTTTTGACGACTTTGAGAAAATGGTCACTTCTGGATACAGGATTTTTCAATACATTATATGTTACTATGATCCCCGTAAAAGGGCCCGGATGGTGGTCTACTATCTCCCCTCCCAGAATTGGAAATAACCAGATGCAAACATCTTCTCCAACTTCAGAAATAGTTTGTACACCGAAATAATCATCGACCTGACTAAACTGCAATTCATCCATTTCCCCAAATTTAAAATTTCCTGATGGAGGGAAATTTGGATTTGTATACCCTACAATTTCAAACAAATCGCCAAAACCAGGCTTTTTCTCCTTAAAAATAAATGTTACGCTTAATTCGCTGTCATATTCCTGATAATCCATATTAAAATACATCCATATAATTTTTCAAAAATCCAGGTCAATTCGCATGTTTAAAAGTACTCAAAAACGATATTCATGCAAATAACTGTATATTACAAAATAAATTCCCGATTTTTGCAAGTGAAATAAAAAACATGGTGATAAAGGAAGATGGGATCTGCAAACAATATTCATACTTCAACTAAATTTACGGATTACCCGGTAGTGATGCTTTCGATGACACGTCTTGATGATATGTCCTCAGCCTCTATATCGATCGCAAAAGAGATCGGCAAACAACAAAAGATCTTTTATGTTGAACATCCCTACACCTTAAAAGACATTATCAAACAGCGAAATCAATTAAATATAAAAAGGTGGTGGCGTATATTTTTGGGAAAAGAACGATCTGTTCGGAAACATGAAGTATACAAGGACATCTACCATGTTATACCCTTCGCAACCCTCCCGTTTAACAAATTCCCAAAGGGACCGGTCTATAATTTCCTTCAAAAGATCAATGATCTTATCGTATGTCTGGCCGTCAAAAAAGCATTGAAACGTCATAAGGTAAAATCCTTTATTCTATACAATTCATTTAATCCCTTTTATGGCGATCGGATTAAATCAACATTAAAACCGGTTCTTACAATATATCAGTGCAGAGATGATATAAGTGTGGCGCCTGTAGTCTCCAAACACGGAACCTATCTTGAAGAAGAAAAAGCAAAAAATGCTGATCTTGTAATTGCCACCTCTCATGAGCTTGTCCGAAAACTTTCCGGGTTCAATAAAAATGTCCATTTCCTGCCAAATGCTGCCGATTACGATTTGTTTATAAAATCAACCATGCCACAAACTGAGATGCCGGAAGAACTTCGGCAGATCAAAAAGCCTGTTATTGGATATATGGGACTTATTGGTACCAGAATGGATGTTGAACTGGTTAAAAAGATCTCCGCTTCTTTTCCTGATTATACCCTATTGATGATCGGTGTTGTTATTAAATCATTTGAGGGTATGTTTGATGACTGTGAGAACATCACCATTCTCGGTCCCAGACCTTACAATTCGCTCCCGGGATATTTAAAATACTTTGATGTTCCAATAATTCCGTTTGAAAACAGCAAACTGACAAAAAGCATCTATCCATTAAAGATCAATGAATACCTGTGTAGCGGCAAACCGATTGTCACAACGAATTTTTCTGAGGACATCAGCTTTTTTAAAGATCTGGTTTACGTAGCGGAAAGCCATGATACCTTTATCGAAAATATCCGGAAGGCTGTTAAAGAGGATGATAAGGCAATATATAATAAACGCATTGAAACAGCCCGGAAAAACACATGGAACAGCCGCCTGAAAAACATTGAAAGCCTCTTCGAACAGTGCATGAGAACTTAATCACCGGTAAATCCGAGCAGTATCCTGGCCAGAAATGATTTCAGCCTGAAAGGTCCTCGTATCCGGATCTTCTTAAAAAAATTATACGCTGCATTCTCCCATATCGTACCTTTCAGATAGTAGTAAAATGTATCTTTATGGCCATTTGCATAATCATTGTAGAAAGGTTTGTTGTTGCCTATATAATGAAGGATATTGGGCATGTTTTCATAATCCGCGGAATACGAAGGGCAGTTCCATTTTCTTTCAAGAGGCTTCCATCTGTTTTCCAGAATTACATTTAACACTTCCTGATCTGCATATTTTGGATTTTTCATCTCATGTTCCAGCATGTGAATGGCTTGCTGAGCAATATTTTCCCTTCTCCAGCCTTTAACATCAATTACCATCACCCCTGAATTAAAATAACCCATCTCCCTGCTTTTCATAAATTTGCTGAATACCCGTTTCTTCTTTTTGTCACGACTGTAATCCTCAACCGCCAGACAAAGCTTCCCATCAAATCCGACATCCTTCAATCTGGCGATATTTGCAAAAACAAGTGTGTCTACATCTAAATACAGCACCCTGTCGTATTCCTTGAACAATTCCTGGATCAGCAACCTGAAATAGGCTGTTTGTGGTAAATACGTGACTTTATGGGGGATCAGCTTCCGTACAAAATGCCATTTGTTAACATCAACAATGGTCAGATCCAGTTCAGTGCATTTCTGCAATTCGTTTTTATAGATCCGCCTGAGACCATCTGCCAACACAAAGATCTCAAGATTTTCATCATAACTGTTTTTTTGAATAGAACTGATAAGCGCAGCCGCGTGAATGCAAAAATTGTTGTCGGTTGCCAGTACAATCGGGAACATGTCAAAAGTTATGTTGATTTTTCTATTAATCTATAACTTTTTAGCATAAGTACAGCCCAAAAAGCGTAAATATTATGGAGCCTGATTGTAAAACAACCATTTTTCAGGCTTTAACACAAAGAAAAGTGAACGTTACATCTTCCTTAACCTGACTTCGATATCTTTTTCTCCTTTTAACAGTCCGACCAGCTTTGAGGTATCTGTTTCACCATAATGATACGGATACAGAATCTTTGGTCGGAAAGCTTTGGCTGCATCGGCTACCATTTCCGGTGTCATGGTATACGGAAGATTCATCGGTAAGAAGGCGATATCAATATCTTTTAACGCCTTCATTTCAGGATGATTTTCGGTATCGCCGGCTACATAAATCTTCATGTCACCGAATGTGAGGATATAACCATTTCCATCTCCTTTGGAGTGAAAGGGTTGTCCTTCTGAACGCATATGAACAAGGTTGTAGGCAGGAACCGCTTCGATAACAATATTTTTAAATTCGGTATTATCCCCATTCTCCAAAATCTGCGCGTTTTTCAGATCTTTCAAAGCATCTGCACATTTTTTCGTGTAGATAATGCTGGTATTGTCTTTTAATATCTTTTGTATGGCCCCCTTATCCATGTGGTCTCCATGATTGTGAGTCAACAGGATCAGATCTGCATCTTTCAAACTCACATAATTATCCTCCCGCAAGCTCGGATCGATATGAATAACCATATCATTATACTCCAGCATCAGGCTGGCGTGACCAATAAAGGTGATGGAAACCTCACCACCGGAAGATTTGAACGTATCCTGTTCAAGGTCACCGGCCATTATTTGTGAAACACTTAACATACCAAATATGATCATTATTGCTATATGTTTCTTTTGGAAGAATTCGTTTAAGTAAGTCATAATATATCAGTTAGTTAAAGGAGATCAATACGCGACACAAAATCGTATTCAAGATAGTGATTTTCATTAGAT
>JBNKDZ010000314.1:0-3895 GCA_050288525.1 Cyclobacteriaceae bacterium | reverse complement strand
CATTCTTCCGGAATTTGTTATTATCGGGTCCCGACTCCAAATGAGGTTGTCCGGCGTGGTAAGATCATATTGGAATAATGATATCTGCCTGAACGAACGTGAATTTAAGAGATAACAACCTGATTATTCAAAAACCAATATCTCTTTGACCGTTTTGTTTATCGCAGGAATATCTTCTTCGGTAAGGGTGATCAGGATCTCTTCAGTCAAGGGGGCGATGTTTACGATCCGGTTGGATTGTATTTCGATAATCTTCTCAAACAGGTTTCGCACCACACGTGCATTGCCAAATCCGGGATGTTTCTTCTCATACAGACGGTCAAAGATCTCCATAAGCTTATCCTGAGCATCTTCGGCTAATTTAAAATCGGATTTCTTACAAAACATTTTAAATATTGCCAGCAACTGTTCAGGCCTGAAATGATCAAATGTAAAGTACCGGTTAAACCTTGACTGGAGTCCGGGATTGGATTTTATAAACAGTTCCATCTCATCAGGATATCCGGCAGTGATAACTACGAGATCCTTGCGATGGTCTTCCATTCTTTTTAATAATACTTCCACAGCCTCGTTGCCAAAATCCTTTCCACTCATATCACCCGCAAGCGAATAGGCCTCATCAATAAACAGTACACCTCCCAGGGCAGCCTTAACCACTTCATCAACTTTTATGGCTGTCTGACCGATATATCCGGCTACCAGACCTGCTCTGTCAGTCTCGACAAGATGACCTTTTTCAAGATATCCCAGATGTTTGTAAATACGTGACAGAATCCGTGCTATCGTGGTCTTTCCGGTACCAGGAGGGCCCATAAACACGGCATGCAGGGATTTGTCGGTTGTGGCAAGCCCTTTTTCTGCCCGTACTTTCTGGATTTTAAGGAAGTTCGTCAGCTCGACAATGCTTTTTTTGATCTCCTCCAGCCCGATAAGTTCATGCAGGTCCTTTAAAACATCTTCAAGGGTTTCATTTTCAGGCACATCTGTGCGTTTAACTCCATCAAGGGTCTTCTTTGGAGATTTTACGGTATTCAGGATGTTTTTTAAGGCTTCTTTTTCTTTTTCATTAACCTTTCCATCAGCTTTGATGATCAATGAAGCAAAATGATACAAATGTGAACCTACGGTGTCAAAAAGAAAATGCTCCATCCTGACCAGAATAGATGGAAGCAGGTATTCGTCCTTATATGCTTCACCCAGGTTAAAAAAGGAAGCCTCTTTCACCTTATCAACATTTTTGATAAAATTTTCTTTTTCGACCATTTGATTGATCCGGTCTAACGGAATGGACTCTGCCATATCGTTGCCCTGGAGCCGTTCAAACATATACGCCAATGTAAACTGGGCTTTCAGCGGCATTTGTCCGTCAACAGCTTTTTCACATTGATTATAGATCTTGATAAGATCATTTAAGAAAATATGTTCGGCCTGGTAATCAATAGCAGATGATTCACTTTTGATTATCTGCAAAAGGGTTTGTCTGAAGGCAAGCATATTATTCAGCTGATTGCAGGCATCCAGATATTTGTCCCCTTCGTTTTTTAACGTTTTCAGATATTTCGGATTTATGACCCAGGAGGCAGATTGCTCGTCTGTTTTAGCCGTAGACTTCCCGGTTTTCTTGTTTATCATGTCAACAAAATCTTTCAGATCTTTTTGTTTGCTGACGATGTCTTTGTCCTCAATTTTCTGAAATACGGTTTTTAACTTTTCTTTTAATCCTTTCTCAATATTTTTGAAAATGGTGTTGAACTGCTTTTTCTCGTTGATCTCAAAGATCTGATCTATTGGCAACTGTTTTTTCTCTTCTTTCTGATGGTAATAAATGTGTTTATCCGTAAGTATAAAATCACATTGTGAGACATTCTTTTTCTCATAGGATAACAGCAGAATATCTTCTTTTGATATGTTTAGTTCAGGGAATAACTTACTTAAACCAATAATATGCAATGGAGGTACATTGTGACCAAGGCAAAAAGTAGTTTCTTTTAATGAGGTTCCGTCAAATGCATCACGGATAATCCTTTCAATAGCTGATTTTTGTAATTCGGGCATACGTTATCAGGAATCAGATTTCATGCTGGCAACTTTAACCATTTTATCTTCAATAATATGAACCAGTTCTTCAAAACGTTTTTCACGTTTGGTCTCACGGGTCCGTTCAAACGGCAGATCGATGTATTGCGATTCGACGATTTTGGAAGGAGCGTGACTCATGATATACACATCATCACCCAGATATACGGCTTCGGAGATGTCATGTGTTACAAAAATGATGGTCGGGTGAAACTTCATCCACAGGTCGGCGAGCAAATCCTGCATGCTGAGCCGTGTGCTGATATCAAGAGCCCCGAAAGGTTCATCCATAAGAAGTATCTCCGGATTGGCCAGAAGACTTCGGGCGATGGCAACACGCTGAAGCTGTCCTCCTGATAGTGTTGGGTATTGAGCATATTTCTTTTCATGTCCCGACAGCCCCACAAGTTCGATCATCTCCATTGCCCGTTCATTCCGTTCTTTTTTTGCTACTCCTTTATAACGTAATGAAAGCGCAACATTATCCAGAACTGACATCCATGGCAGGGAAGAGTACTGTTGAAAGACCATACTGACCCTTGTTTCCTTGGATATAGGCTTGCCCTTGATAAGCACTTCGCCTGATGTAGGCTTCTGAAGCCCCGCAATATACCGTAGTACCGTAGACTTACCGCATCCCGACATGCCGAGGAGTACAATAAACTGTCCCTGCATCGGCTTGTCTTCGATCAGCAGCTGCATATCCTGAATGATATATGATTTCCCTCCGTCGTAACTTTGGTTGATATTTTTCAGCTCAATGATATTTTCGAGTTCCGTGTCCTTGAATTCAACCATGATACTATTTTCTTGTGTGTTTATAGGGGAATAATTTTTTGTCCAGGAATATAAAGATCTTGTCCTGAATAAAACCAATCAGAATGATAATGATCAGAATGGCAAACACCTTGTCAATCCTGCCTTGCCGCTGCCCCGCTTTAAAGATCAGGGCTCCTATGCCGCCGGTACTGTTTACCAGTTCGGCAATAATGATGTAGGTCCAGGAAATGGCAACCAACACCCGGATATCATCTGATATTTTTGAAAATACGGATGGTATGTATACGGTACGGATTGTTTGCCAGTTGCTGGCACCAAGGGTATAGACGGTTTTAAGATATACATCATTGACTTCCCAGATGCGTTGTACCACAACCGGAAGGAGGTAGACAATGATACCAAAAGCCAGGAAATGAACTTTCATTGCATTCTCTATACCAAACCATGCAATAAAAAGACCTGTAACAGCCGTTAATGGAATAAAACGCATGGCATCAACAGGTTTGCTAAACAATCCGTTGAATAACGGGAACAAGCCTATGGCAAAACCCAGGGGAATTGAAACAGCCAATGCTTCAAAATAACCCTGCAGATTCAGCCAGATAGACTGGATCGTATTACGTACCAGTGCATCCTCAAAGTGTAACTCTTTGTAAGAAGTAAGCACTTGTAGAGGGGAGGGAAGAACCCCTTCCGACAGCAGGTTCAATCCTGATATCAGGGACCACACAATCAACAAAAAGAGGAATCCTCCTATCTGTAGTGTGGAATTTAATTTCGGTGGTAGTTCACCTCTGAGTTTGAAAAGCATATGTGCCTATTCTGAAAGTAACATAAATTCCGTGCGGCGGTTTTTAGCCCTGCCTTCTTCTGTGTCGTTTGAGCCAACAGGTTTGTCCGGACCATTTCCGACGATGATAAACCGGTTAGGATGCATACTATACTGATCCTGCAGATATTTGGCAACAGAATTAGCTCTTTTCATTGAAAGGGCGCGGTTTGTTTCCCTGGAACCTACATTATCCGTATTTCCTTCGAT
>JBNKDZ010000313.1:0-8577 GCA_050288525.1 Cyclobacteriaceae bacterium | reverse complement strand
CTTTCTTTGGTACAAACCAGTTATCTCAGTTCATGGACCAGACAAACCCACTGGCTGAAATAACACACAAAAGAAGAATGTCAGCACTCGGGCCAGGTGGTCTTTCCCGTGAGAGAGCAGGTTTCGAGGTTCGTGACGTTCACTACACACACTACGGAAGGTTATGTACAATTGAGACACCTGAAGGACCAAACATCGGTCTTATATCTTCTCTTTGCGTTCATGCAAAAGTTAATAGTATGGGATTTATTGAAACACCCTACAGAACAGCTGTTGAAGGTAAGGTAAATATGTCAGGTGACGTTATCTATCTTACTGCAGAAGAAGAAGATACACACAACATCGCTCAGGCAAATGCGCCTCTGAAAGATGGCGGGGATTTTGTGAATGAAAAAGTAAAAGCACGTTTTGAAGGAGACTTCCCGGTAGTTGATAAAGGAGAGGTTTCCTATATGGATATTGCTCCGAACCAGATCGTTTCTGTTGCAGCATCTCTGATCCCTTTCCTTGAACATGATGATGCGAACAGGGCCTTGATGGGATCCAACATGCAACGTCAGGCAGTTCCGCTTGTTCGTCCGGAAGCACCGATTGTAGGAACCGGTCTTGAACACAGGGTGGCTCATGATAGCCGGTCGTTGATCGTAGCAGAGAAGGAAGGCGTGGTTGAGTTTGTTGATGCAAATAAAATTGTTATTCGATACGATTTGTCAGAAGATGATAAACTTGTAAGCTTCGACGAGGAACTTAAGACATATAATCTGATTAAATTCAGAAGAACGAACCAGGATACATGCATAAATATTCTCCCGATTGTTTCAAAAGGACAAAGAGTTAACAAAGGAGAAGTATTATGTGAGGGTTATGCCACACAGGGTGGTGAACTTGCTTTGGGACGTAACCTAAAAGTAGCATTCATGCCATGGCAGGGATATAACTTCGAGGATGCGATTGTTATTTCTGAAAGAGTAGTTCGGAATGATATTTTTACTTCTGTACATATCGAAGAATTCGAACTTGAAGTACGGGATACAAAACGAGGAGAAGAAGAACTTACTTCTGAGATTCCGAACGTGAGTGAAGAAGCTGTGAAGAATCTTGATGAAAATGGTATTATTCGCATAGGAGCTGAAATTAAGGAAGGTGATATTCTTGTAGGTAAGATCACTCCAAAAGGAGAAACAGATCCAACACCGGAAGAAAAACTTTTACGGGCTATATTTGGTGATAAAGCCGGTGATGTTAAAGATGCTTCAATGAAGGCTCCCCCATCACTGGATGGTGTTGTGATCGACACAAAACTTTTCTCAAGACCGAAAAAAGATAAAGATCTCAGAGCTAAAGCGAAAAAAGATGTTGAAAATCTGAAAAACACCTACAGACAGCAATTGTTGGGATTGAGGTCAAAAATGATTGAAAAACTTACTACGTTGCTCGAAGGTAATACCTCAAATGGTGTCAAACATAAATTCGGTGATGAGATAATCAGTAAAGGAGTAAAATTCAACTCAAAAATTATTGAAGAAAAACTCTTCCCCGATTCAAATAAATACAGAGACGAGAGTAATTATAATATCCAGGAAGAAGCCAACCTTATTGGCGATCTTAATTACGAAAACTGGACAAATGATGAACGTGTAAATAATCTGATTGGTGAACTCATCAAGAAATATGTTAAAAAACGTAATGAGTACGCCGGTCAATTTAAACGGGAAAGATTTACACTCGAAGTAGGTGATGAACTTCCTGCAGGTATCGTTCAATTGGCAAAAGTTTATGTTGCTAAGAAACGAAAACTGAAAGTTGGTGATAAAATGGCCGGACGACACGGAAACAAAGGTGTTGTTGCCAAAATAGTCCGTCAGGAAGATATGCCGTTCCTCGAAGACGGAACACCGGTAGATATCGTACTTAACCCGCTTGGCGTACCTTCAAGGATGAACCTCGGACAGATATACGAAACTGTGCTTGGTTGGGCCGGTCAGGTGCTGAATAAAAAATATGCTACTCCGATCTTTGACGGTGCATCTATGGAAGATGTTGTTAAAGAGCTAAATGAAGCTAAATTACCTGAATTCGGACGAACTTATCTGTATGATGGACTTACAGGTAATAAATTTGATCAGCCGGTTACTGTGGGTATTATCTATATGCTGAAACTCGGACACCTTGTTGATGATAAGATGCATGCAAGGTCAATCGGTCCTTACTCACTTATCACACAACAGCCACTCGGAGGTAAAGCACAGTTTGGTGGTCAGCGATTTGGTGAAATGGAGGTTTGGGCACTTGAAGCGTTCGGTGCATCAAATGTGCTTCAGGAAATCCTTACCATCAAATCAGATGATGTGATAGGAAGAGCAAAAGCATATGAAGCCATCGTTAAAGGTGAGAATATGGCAAGGCCTAATATCCCTGAATCCTTTAACGTGCTTGTACACGAACTGAGAGGTTTGGCACTTGAAATTACTTTAGATTAATGAATTTAAGCCCACGGGTTTTAATTATATAAAATAGAATTATGGCATTCAGAAAAAACAAAAAACTCAAAAGTGACTTTTCAAAAGTTACCATCAGTCTGGCTTCGCCTGAATCAATTTTAGAAAGTTCTCATGGTGAAGTTACACAACCGGAGACCATCAACTACAGAACTTATAAACCTGAAATGGGTGGATTGTTCTGTGAAAGGATCTTTGGGCCGGTTAAGGACTGGGAGTGTCATTGTGGAAAATATAAAAGAATACGTTATAAAGGGATCATATGTGACCGTTGTGGTGTTGAAGTGACAGAAAAGAAAGTTCGTCGTGAACGAATGGGTCATATTGAACTGGTGGTTCCCGTAGCTCATATCTGGTATTTCAGATCGCTTCCTAATAAAATCGGTTATCTGTTAGGGCTTCCTACAAAGAAACTGGATCAGATTATCTATTATGAACGATATGTTGTTATCCAGCCTGGTCTAAAAGAAGAAGAAGGATTGAGCCAGATGGATTTTCTAACAGAGGATGAATATCTGGACATTCTTGATAAACTTCCCAGAGAGAATCAACAACTGGATGATGATGATCCGCAGAAGTTTATTGCTAAAATGGGTGCTGAAGCACTTGAAATGCTTCTGGCAAGGATCAACCTTGATGAACTCTCATATCAGTTAAGACATCAGGCAGCTACTGATACTTCGCAACAACGTAAAGCAGAAGCATTAAAACGATTGCGTGTTGTTGAAGCGTTCAGAGATGCACGTACACGTATCGAAAACCGTCCGGAATGGATGGTAATCCGTATGGTACCGGTAATACCTCCCGAATTGAGACCTTTAGTGCCTCTTGATGGAGGTAGATTCGCTACTTCTGACCTGAATGATCTTTATAGAAGAGTAATAATCCGAAATAATCGTCTGAAAAGACTTATTGATATTAAAGCTCCTGAAGTAATACTACGAAACGAAAAACGTATGCTTCAGGAAGCCGTGGATTCTCTGTTTGACAATTCAAGAAAAGTTAATGCAGTAAGATCAGATGGAAACAGAGCTTTGAAATCCCTGAGTGATATGCTCAAAGGTAAACAAGGCCGGTTCCGTCAGAACCTGCTTGGTAAAAGGGTTGACTACTCAGGTCGTTCGGTTATCGTTGTTGGTCCTGAATTGAAAATGCATGAATGTGGTCTGCCTAAAAATATGGCTGCAGAACTTTTCAAACCGTTTATCATTCGTAAACTGATTGAAAGAGGAATTGTTAAAACAGTAAAATCGGCCAAGAAAATAGTTGACAGAAAAGATCCTGTTGTTTGGGATATCCTTGAAAACGTACTTAAAGGACATCCGGTTCTGCTCAACCGTGCTCCTACACTGCACCGATTGGGTATTCAGGCATTTCAGCCTAAGCTGATCGAAGGTAAAGCCATTCAGTTACACCCATTAACATGTACAGCCTTTAACGCTGACTTTGATGGTGACCAGATGGCTGTTCACGTGCCTCTTGGACAAGAAGCTGTTTTGGAAGCTTCCCTGTTGATGTTGTCTTCTCATAATATTCTAAACCCTGCTAATGGAGCACCTATCGCTGTACCTTCTCAGGATATGGTATTAGGACTTTATTATGTAACCAAAGGACGAAGGGGAACTGAAGGCAATCCGGAACCAGGTGAAGGCATGACATTTTATTCAGCGGAGGAAGTCATTCTTGCACTGAATGAAGGAACAATAAGCAAACATGCCTATATCAAAGTACGGACAAAAGTTCGGAATGAAAAAGGTGAACTGGAAACAAAAATTATTGAAACGGTAGCAGGTAGGGTTATTTTTAATCAGTTTGTTCCGGAAGAAGTCGGATATGTAAACGAACTGCTTACAAAGAAAAAGCTACAGCTGATCATTTCAGATGTGTTTAAAATTACAGGAATGGCCTCAACCGCCAATTTCCTGGATGATATTAAGAATCTGGGATTCCAGGAAGCTTATAAAGGAGGTTTATCTATTGGTCTTAACGATGTAAAAATCCCAAGTGCCAAAGATGAGCTCATTGTTGAAGCTAAAAAAGAAGTTGAAGAAGTTTGGAATAATTACCTGATGGGGCTCATTACAGATAATGAACGATACAATCAGGTAATTGATATCTGGACCCGGGTAAATTCACAAATTACCAGCACGTTGATGAAACAGCTGGAAGATGATAAAAACGGATTCAACTCAATATATATGATGATGCACTCCGGCGCAAGGGGATCAAGAGAACAGATCAGACAGCTTGGAGGTATGCGTGGTCTTATGGCTAAACCACAGAAAAACCTGAGTGGGTCTGTCGGTGAGATCATCGAAAACCCGATCCTCTCTAACTTTAAAGAAGGATTGGATGTTATAGAATACTTCATTTCCACACACGGTGCACGAAAAGGGCTGGCTGATACCGCTCTTAAAACTGCAGATGCAGGTTATCTTACACGTCGTCTGGTGGATGTGTCACAGGATGTGGTAATAAATGAAGAGGATTGTGGAACATTGAGAGGTATTGTTGTTACAGCCTTGAAAGATAATGAAGATATCGTAGAACCTTTGTCTGAGCGTATACTGGGACGTGTAACGGTTCATGATGTTTTTGATCCGATATCAGATGAATTGATCATTCCTGCAAATACCGAAATCACGGAGGAGATTGCCAAAAAGATTGATGAAACTAGCATTGAAGAAGTTGAAATACGTTCGGTATTAACATGTGAGACGAAGCTGGGTGTTTGTGCAAAATGTTATGGACGTAACCTTTCAACCGGAAATATGGTGCAGAGAGGGGAGGCTGTTGGTGTTATTGCAGCTCAGTCAATTGGTGAGCCGGGAACTCAGCTTACATTAAGAACATTCCACGTTGGTGGTACTGCTTCAAATATTGCTGTTGATGCCAGGATTAAATCGAAATTTCCGGGAGTTGTTGAGTTCGAAGATATTCGATCTATCGAGACAACCAACAATGATGGAGATAAAGTAACTGTTGTGATGGGCCGGTCAGGCGAAATAAAAATCGTTGACCCGAAAACCAAAAAGGTGCTTATTTCCAATAACGTTCCCTACGGAGCCTTCCTGCTGGTAAAAGATGGAGATAAAGTTGAGAAAGACCATGAACTATGTAACTGGGATCCATACAATGCTGTAATCCTTTCAGAGGCGGATGGAGAAATCGAATACGAAACGATTGAAGAAAATCTAACTTACCGGGAGATATCGGATGAACAGACAGGACACAGGGAAAAAGTAATTATCGAATCAAAAGATAAAACTAAAAACCCTGCTATTCTGGTGCATGCTAAAAATAATGAATACTCCTACAACATACCGGTTGGTGCTCACCTTGCTGTTGATAATGGGCACAAGATAAAAGCCGGACAGGTTCTTGTTAAAATACCAAGAACAATGGGTAAATCACGAGATATCACGGGTGGTCTGCCTAGAGTAACAGAGTTATTCGAGGCTCGAAATCCGTCAAATCCTGCGGTTGTAAGTGAAATTGATGGTGTTGTAAGCTATGGAGGAATCAAGAGAGGTAACAGGGAAATATTTATCGAATCCAAAGATGGTGTTAAGAAACGTTACCTGGTATCACTTTCAAAACATATCCTGGTGCAGGATAATGATTTTGTAAAAGCAGGTATGGCATTGTCAGATGGTGCAATAACACCTGCCGATATTCTTGCAATTAAAGGTCCTACCGCTGTTCAGGAATACCTTGTGAATGAAATTCAGGAAGTATATCGCCTTCAGGGTGTTAAAATCAATGACAAACACATTGAAGCCATTGTTCGTCAGATGATGCAGAAAGTAGAGATCATTGATTCGGGAGATACAAGCTTCCTGAATGGTCAGGTAGTTGATAAATGGGTGTTCAGAGAAGAAAACGACACCATCCTTGACAAAAAGGTTGTCGTTGATCCAAAAGATTCTGATACATTAAAAGCAGGACAGATTATCAGTTCACGAAGATTACGTGATGAAAATTCAAGTCTGAAACGAAAAGATAAAAAACCAGTGGAGGTCAGAGATGCTCAACCAGCAGTATCCAAACCAACCCTCCAGGGTATAACACAGGCTTCTCTGGGTACAGAAAGCTGGATATCTGCTGCTTCATTCCAGGAAACAACAAAAGTGTTGAGTGAAGCTTCAATAAAAGGAAAAACAGACAGACTGAACGGTCTTAAAGAAAATGTTATTGTTGGTCATTTGATACCAGCTGGTACAGGTGTCCGTCAATACGAAAATATGATCGTTACTTCTAAGGAAGAATATGATGCTCTTGTAGCTTCTAAAGAAGAGTTTAACAGGGTTGAAGAAGAAAAAAACGAAACTAACGTTTAGTTAAAATGGAAAATGATAAAAAAGATCCTTCAAAAAACCAGATCAATATAGAACTTTCTGAAGAAATAGCAGAAGGGGTATATGCAAATCTGGCTATGATCGCTCACTCAAACAGTGAGTTCGTGATCGATTTTATCAGGCTGATGCCTGGTGTACCAAAGGCAAAAGTTAAGTCAAGAATCGTTATTACACCAGAACATGCAAAACGACTGTTATACGCTTTAAAAGATAATATAGATAAATATGAGGATACTTTTGGTGCCATCAAAAAAACAGATGAGGCACCAAAATTCCCTATAAATTTTGGGGGTGCAGTTGGCGAAGCGTAATAATCATTAAATTTCAGTAATATATTTTGCTATATACACTGAATTGTCTACCTTTGCAGTCCAAAATTCCAAAGAGAAATAAAATAACAATATAATAGTATGCCTACAATATCACAGTTAGTAAGAAAAGGGAGAAAGAAATTGACTGGAAAATCCAAGTCTCCCGCTTTGGATTCATGCCCTCAGCGAAGAGGCGTATGTACAAGGGTATATACAACCACTCCAAAGAAGCCAAATTCAGCTATGCGGAAGGTGGCAAGGGTAAGACTTACTAATGGAAAAGAAGTTAACTCATATATCATGGGAGAAGGTCATAACCTTCAGGAGCACTCAATAGTACTTATCCGTGGTGGAAGAGTAAAAGACTTACCCGGTGTGAGATATCACATTATCAGAGGAGCTCTTGACACAGCCGGAGTAGACGGAAGATTGCAGGCGCGTTCAAAATATGGTGCTAAGAGGCCTAAATCAAAATAATATAAACAGGATCAAAAAATGAGAAAGGCAAAACCGAAAAAACGATATATTTTACCTGATCCAAAGTTTGGAGAAACAATGGTTACGCGGTTCGTAAATTATTTAATGATGCAGGGCAAAAAAAATGTTGCCTATAAAATCTTTTACGATGCAATTGGTTTAATCGAAGAAAGAACCGGAGAAAAAGGTCTTGAAGTCTGGAAGACAGCTTTAAATAATGTAATGCCTTCTGTTGAGGTAAAAAGTCGCAGAGTAGGTGGAGCAACTTTTCAGGTTCCTTTGGAAGTAAGACCGGATAGAAAAATCACATTAGGCATTAAATGGCTTATCAGATATTCGAGACTCAGAGGTGAAAAAACCATGACTCAAAAACTGGCAGGTGAAATAATTGCCGCATCAAAAGGTGAAGGTGCTTCTGTTAAAAAGAAAGATGATACACACAGAATGGCAGAAGCGAATAAAGCATTTTCACATTTTAGGTTATAATTAAAAAATGGCGAAGAAGGATCTCAAGTTTTTAAGGAATATCGGCATCATGGCGCACATCGATGCCGGGAAAACAACAGCAACAGAGCGTATACTGTATTATACCGGTCTTACACATAAACTGGGTGAGGTGCATGATGGCGGTGCTACCATGGACTGGATGGAACAGGAGCAGGAAAGAGGGATTACAATTACATCTGCTGCTACTACTACTTCATGGAAATATCCTACCTCTCAGGGGCTGGCACTTCCGGATACGAAAGAATTTAGAATTAATATAATTGACACTCCGGGGCACGTGGACTTTACTGTTGAAGTAGAACGATCACTTCGTGTGCTTGATGGTACTGTTGCATTATTTTGCGCAGTGTCGGGTGTTGAACCTCAGTCTGAAACCGTTTGGCGTCAGGCCGATAAATATCGGGTTCCAAGGATTTGTCTTGTAAA
>JBNKDZ010000312.1:0-3151 GCA_050288525.1 Cyclobacteriaceae bacterium | reverse complement strand
AGTCTTTTATATTAAAAACACAAAACCTCCTTTTTTGATTTACAAATAATTTTAATAATCTTCCAATACTTCTAATTTTGACCTGAAAAAAATCAATTGACTATGAAGATCAGAGTAGGATTTGGCTATGATGTACACCAGTTGAAAGAAGGATATGACTTCTGGCTGGGCGGAATCAAGATAGAACATATCAAAGGAGCGTACGGACACTCGGATGCAGATGTGCCGATCCATGTGATCTGTGATGCACTCCTTGGTGCTGCCAACATGCGTGATATTGGATTCCATTTTTCCGACAGAGATCCGAAATATAAGGGCATTGACAGCAAAATCCTCCTAAAAAAAGTGATCGACCTGATCGGAGAAAAAGGCTGGAAGGTCGAAAACGTCGATTCCACCATCTGCCTGCAACAGCCAAAGATCAACCCACACATCCCGGCCATGAAAACCTGTCTTGCGGGTGTGATGCAAATCGATGAAGAAGATGTTTCAATCAAGGCCACCACAACAGAAAAGCTTGGATTTGTCGGACGCGAAGAAGGTGTTTCGGCCTACGCTGTTGCTCTTATATCAAAATAATGACAACCCGTAAAATAATTGTTACCGAAGACGGCTCTCACTCCCTTTTCGTTCCTTCACTGAACGAAACCTACCACTCGACACACGGAGCCATTCAGGAATCACAGCATGTGTTTATCCGTGCCGGACTGGATTACTACCTGAAAAATCACTCCTGCACGACGCTGAATATATTTGAAGTCGGATTCGGCACAGGCCTGAACGCACTTTTAACATGGAAGTATGCTACCGAAAAAAAGATCTCTGTTCATTTTACGACGATCGAAGCTTTTCCGCTTGATAAAACGGAATCAGATATGTTGAACTATCCGGATCAGCTTGGCAAAAAGGATGCCTCCGATATATTCAACAGCATTCATGAGGCTCCCTGGGAAAGTTCCGTTAAAATATCCGATTTCTTTTCGCTGCAAAAAATAAATATGGATCTCCGCAATTACCTTTCTGATCCGGAAAGCTTCCACATCATTTTTTTTGATGCTTTTGCTCCGAATAAACAACCGGAAATGTGGTCGTCAGAGATCCTTGAAAAGATCTGTAAGGCAATGAAACCCGAAGGTGTGTTTACTACCTACTGTGCCCGGGGCCAGCTTAAAAGAGATCTGAAAGCTGCAGGGATGGATGTTCAAACCCTTGAGGGCCCTCCGGGTAAAAACGAAATGGTTCGTGCTGTTAAAATCTGAATACCGCCTCAGGCGTAATGCACAGATCAAGGGGCACATCCCATTCGTTAATGTCGTCAATGTTGTCGACCGGTTCAAAAAAACACAGTCCCACCTTCAAAGGTCCTTTCTCTTTAAACTTGCTTAAAAAATTATCGTAGTATCCTTTTCCATAGCCTACCCTGTGTCCTTTTCTGTCGCAGATAAGCATAGGAAGCACAACCATATCAATATGAGTGATATCAACAGGTATCCCATCCGCAGGCTCCGGAACATTCCATTTGGCATCTTTTAACAGGGAATCAGCATTTAGCTGTAGCGCATTCATTTCAACACTACCTGCTTTCATTCCCGGCACAACTACCTGAATGTTTTTTGACCAAAGCTTTTGTATAAGGGGCCATGTATCAAACTCATTTTTCTGAGCTATAGGTAAATAAATATGAACACAGGAAATCCGGTCATTCAGCAATGAAAAAAAATAATCGGATATCTGCTGCTCTTTTTTCAGTTTCCTGTATGCGTCAAGCTGATTCCGGGATTCAAGATAAGTTTTCCGGAGCTCCTTCTTATTCATCTTCAAAGATAAGATTAAACCGGAAATCCAACGGATCAAGGGTATTGATAACCTCATGAATGAATTCCGGATTGTTAATAAAGATATTGAGGAAATTATCTGTACGTTCCTGCAATTTGTTGTCCGGCCGAAGCTTTTCCCGAACAGAGCGTATCTGGTTCAGGCTGGTTTCAAAACGGGCTTCCTGTGCCTTTTTCAGACGTTTTTGGATGTTTAAAAGCGATTTTTCCACCTGTTTGTGTTCTTTTCCCACCATTCCTTTCAAGGATTGGTCAATGGTATGTGCCTTATTCAAAACAGATTCGAAAAGATTCGTCAACATGGCAAATTCTTCATCAAGAAGATGGTCATCAGAAGCATTTTCCAGAATATACGTTTCTTTTAATGTCTGTTCATCCGAAAACAGGTCTTTATTTTTAATTCCGAGTTTCCGGATTTTTCCGGTCAGGGTTTTGTTTATATACAAAGCGAATATCCTCGGCAGAAGTATTGGAAAATCACATGTGTAATGGTCAAATATACCTTTTAACTGAAGCCAGTATGCCACCTCTGCAGGACCACCGATATATGCGAGGTTCGGTAAGATAATCTCCTGATACAAGGGTCTCAGAATCACATTCGGACTGAACCGCTCCGGATGTTTTTCTACCATATCCAGAATGCCCGATTCATCAAATTCAAGCTCTGTTTCCAGAACCTTGTAGGCATTATCTTCCCGGACTATCCGTTTTCTCAACCCTTCCTCCATATAAAACAGGTTGATCTTCCTTGAATAAACCTGTGTTTTATACCCCAGTGAAGTTAGTTTTTCCGAAGTCTGTTCAACCAGTTCATTCGACCGATGATGTAAAATGTCTTCATTAATTACCGGAATAAGCGCTTTTTTCAGCAAATGGTCATCTCCGTCGAGCGCAACAAGACCATATTCGCCAAATAATTCATTCACAAAATACCGGGTTGCATCCGTAAGGGTCTCATGTTCCAGATAGGCTTTTTCAAACAAGGGAAGCTTCTCCGGAAGCTGATCAAGCACGTCTTGCAAAGAATGAGGGCTCATTCTCCCCACCGGTCCCGACTGATCTGATTCCCATCGATATTCTTTTCCAAATAGCCGGAAGCGGCTTATTTCTTCAAAATCGTGATCCTCGGTTGCCATCCAGTAGACAGGCACAAAATTATATTCAGGATACTGTTTTTTCAGTTGTTTCGTCAGTATAATGGTTGCCGCTATTTTGTAAATAAAAAACAACGGGCCGGTAAAGATATTGAGCTGATGACCGGTGGTGATGGTAAATGTTCCGGGTTCGGAAATCAACTGTATGTTTTCGTTTACTGC
>JBNKDZ010000311.1:0-5662 GCA_050288525.1 Cyclobacteriaceae bacterium | reverse complement strand
AAACAGGCCAAAGAAAAAGCCCCCTGCATCGTGTTTATAGATGAAATAGATGCCATCGGACGATCGAGAGGTCGTGGATCTATGCCTGGTGCTAATGATGAACGAGAAAACACGCTTAACTCACTGCTTGTGGAAATGGATGGTTTTGCCACTGACTCAGGGGTGATCATCCTGGCTGCCAGCAACAGACCTGATGTGCTGGATTCGGCGTTACTGCGACCAGGCAGGTTTGACCGTCAGATTGCCATTGACAAACCAGATCTTGTCGGCAGGGAAGCCATTTTTAAAGTGCACCTCAAGCCCTTGAAGCTCTCAAAAAATGTGGACCCGAAAAAACTGGCAGCCCAGACTCCCGGATTTGCCGGAGCGGAAATAGCAAACGTATGTAACGAAGCGGCACTCATCGGAGCCCGAAAAAATAAAAAATCCGTCGATATGGACGACTTCCACGATGCCATCGACCGTGTGATCGGTGGACTGGAAAAGAAAAACAAGATCATATCGCCGGAAGAAAAGAAAATTGTTGCCTACCATGAAGCCGGTCATGCCGTTGCAGGCTGGTTCCTGGAACATGCAGATCCATTGGTGAAAGTGAGTATTGTCCCTCGTGGTATTGCCGCTCTCGGATATGCTCAGTATCTCCCGAAAGAACAGTTCCTGTATCAGACAGAACAATTGCTGGATGAGATGTGTATGGCACTGGGAGGAAGAGCAGCTGAAGAGATAATTTTCGAAAAAATATCCACCGGCGCCCTAAGTGACCTCGAAAGGATCACAAAAATGGCCTATAGCATCGTTACAGTGTATGGCATGAACGATAAGATCGGGAACATTTCCTTCTATGACTCCAAGCAGTCGGAATACAATTTTACCAAACCGTATTCGGAACAAACCGCAAGAACCATTGATGAAGAGGTAAGAAAACTGGTGGATTCAGCTTATGAACGTACCAAAAAGCTTCTATTGAGCAAAAGGAATGAACTGGAGATCGTTGCCAAAGAATTGCTTTCAAAAGAAATTATTTTCCAGAGCGATCTTGAAAAACTGATCGGTAAAAGACCTTTCGAACATCAGACAACATACGAAGCTTTTACCCGCGGAAATGATAATGATAAGGGTAATGAACCTGCAGAAACAAAATCCGAAACAGCCATCGGGGACGAAAAAAAATCCGATCTGCCGGAGCCTGAAAAAGAAGCTTAACAATAAAGAAATAAATCCAGTATAAAGGTGGCCCTGTTGCCGCCTTTATTTTTGTAACATAAATGACGAGATCAGATTCCATCCATACAATTCCGGAAAATAAAAAGGTCTACTTTGCTTCTGACCTGCACCTGGGTTTGCCAGGTCGCTCACGCAAGCAGGAGATCGAACGGGAAAAGTTTATTGTACAGTGGTTGTCAGAAATTGAAAAAGATGCCCACATGCTTTTCCTGCTCGGAGACATCTTTGATTTCTGGTATGAATACAAATATTCGGCCCCTCAGGGTTTTGTGCGGTTTTTAAGCAAGATTGCCCGCCTTACCGAAAAGGGGATACCTGTTTATTTTTTCACCGGAAATCATGACGTATGGATCGGAAACTACCTTAAAACCGAAGTGGATGTGGAAGTACATACCGATCCCCTGGTTTTGGTATTAAACAATAAAAAATTCCTGTTGGCCCATGGCGACGGACTGGGCCCGGGAGATAACTTTTATAAGTTGATCAAGAAGGTCTTCCGGTTCAAACCAGCACAATGGCTGTTCAGATGGCTCCATCCGGATATTGGTATCGGGTTTGCAAAAAAATGGTCTTCCTCCAGCAGGCTGGCAAACGCAAAAAAAGACGAACAATTCCTGGGAGAGAAGGAATTCCTTATCCGGTATTGCAGAGAAATCGAAAAATCAGACCATCACGACTACTATGTCTTTGGTCACCGACATCTACCGCTAGATATTGAAATTGGTGCGAACAGCAGATATTACAATCTTGGCGAATGGGTTAATCAATGCACCTACGGAACCTTTGATGGCACCACATTTTCTTTACAGAGCTATAAAAAATGAAAACCTTTTTCCTGATCGTTGTTTCATGCTTATTCGTAAAAGCCACGGCTCAGGAACTAACACTCCTTGACCAAAAAGTCCTCCCTCCCTATGAAACTTGCTCCATAGATCCATATGGCAACCTGTACCTTGGAGATGCAAACGGAAGGATCATCCGGATAAAGGATTTTGAAGAAGATCTGACCTATGCTCCCCCAAAACCAGCCTCTATATCGCTGCTCGATGCCTCTCATAGCCTCAGGTTATTTATTTTTTATGGTCAGATACAGGAATATACCTACCTCAACAGACAATTAACCACTTCCGGAAATTTCCGGTTCAATGATCCTGCGATCGGATATGTTTTACTGGCGTGCCCATCATTTGACAATCAGATCTGGCTAATCGATCAAAGCGACTTCAGTCTGAAAAAATACAACATCACCCTCCAAAAAACAGCGCTAAGCACCTCTCTCGAACTCATTCTTGATCGCAAAGCCTATCAGATCGCCTGTATCCGGGAATATCAGAACAAACTTTTTATCAGTGAAGCAAACAGCGGCATCCACATGTTCGACAACCTCGGGAACTATATCAAATCCTTTACAGAACCCGGAATTCAATACTTTAATTTCTCGGGAGACAGCATCTACTATGCTAAAAATGACCAACTCCATACCCTGAACCTGTACACAGAACAATCCACATCAATGAAACTGCCCTCTGAAGCATACAAATACGTGTTGCTATACAAAGATCAGATCCTTCTGCTTACAGATACGGAGATTTCCGTGTTCAAAAGATAAAGAGCGTCTTTAGATTTGGTGACTTGAAAGGGATGTTCTATACCTTGGTTAGATTGACGATGGTTCGGACACCAATGCCTTGGTTCGTGATTCCTCACGAACCAAAAATGAACCTTCGGACGATCTTATCCTAAGATTCTGTTAATCAGGTAAATCCTGAAAATTCTACTCTAAAAACATCGTCTTTACCGAAAACTTGTAACATAAAAAAACCCGGCTACTGCCGGGTTATTGGTCAAAAACTCAAATTTTCAATGGATCAATGATAAATCCACAAAAACAACGCACCAATATAAGTATAAATTACCTTTTTACCATAACATTAAGCCATTTTTATGCAAAAAAACCGTTCTCATTATTTTCATAATCTATTTGTAGCAGGAAGTAAAAAATTATATGTACATTATGTCCGGTTTTGATACAATTTTGCGGACAAAATCTTAATTTTACTCCGAAAGTTTAAAAAAAAACGATCTTTAGCGTGCTTAATCACAAATAACCTGTTTGGCACGGATTTTTCGTAATATTTTATTGTAAAACTCTAAGACAGATACGAAGTGGAAAACGAAATTGGTAAAATACTTATTGTTGATGATGATGAAGATGTTTTATTGGCGGCGAAGATGCTTCTTAAAAAGCATTCCCACCAGGTGACTATTGAGAAGAATCCAAACAAAATCCCTTTCCTGCTAAATAACGATACCTACGATGTAATCCTGCTGGACATGAATTTCAGCAAGGACATCACCAGTGGTAAGGAAGGATTCCATTGGCTGAACTTCATTACGGATAAGGACCCTACAGCTGTAGTGATTCTTATCACTGCTTTCGGAGATGTCGAAATGGCCGTTAAAGCGTTGAAGGAAGGGGCTACCGATTTTGTTTTAAAGCCTTGGCAGAATGAAAAACTTCTGGCTACGATCTCCGCAGCAATACGACTTAAAAAGTCCTACATGGAAGTTGATAAGCTGAAAAAGACTAAAAAACAGCTTCAGGAAGACAGCAACCAGCCTTTTAAAGACATCCTCGGCAAGAGTTCAGCCATCAAACAGGTATTCGATATCATCGATAAAGTAGCGCAAACGGATGCCAATGTGTTGATCCTTGGTGAGAATGGCACAGGCAAAGAACTTGTCGCCAGAGCAATTCATCTCAAATCCCTTCGTAAAGACAATGCATTTATCAGTGTCGATATGGGCGCTATCACCGAATCGCTTTTTGAAAGTGAACTGTTCGGGCACAAAAAAGGCTCCTTCACAGACGCCAAAGAAGATCGCATCGGACGCTTTGAAGTAGCGAATGGTGGCACCCTGTTCCTTGATGAGATCGGGAACCTCAACCTTCCTCTGCAATCAAAATTGCTCACCGTACTGCAAAGCCGTGAAGTGGTGCGTATTGGAACCAATAAGTCGATACCAGTAAACATCCGGCTGGTATGTGCCACAAATATGCCGATCTACGACATGGTAGGTGAGAACACCTTCCGCCAGGATCTGCTGTACCGAATAAATACCGTCGAACTCCATCTGCCTCCTCTGCGTGAAAGAGAAGAAGATATCCCCATTCTCGCAGAACATTTTGTGCAAAGCTACTGTAAAAAATACCGTAAAACCATTAAAGGATTCTCTGCCAATGCCCTGAAACATTTGCAGAAATATCCCTGGCCAGGAAACGTCCGGGAGCTTCAGCATGCGATAGAACGGGCCGTGATCATGAGTGATAATGAAACACTCTCACCCGACGACTTCTTCTTTTTGTCAAATAATCCAAGGTCAGAAGATCTGGCTGTAGATAATTTCAACCTGGATAATGTTGAAAAATCCGTTATACAAAAAGCAATAAACAAACACAATGGCAATATATCGAAAGCTGCTAAAGAACTAGGACTAACCCGCGCCTCACTATACCGAAGGTTAGAAAAACATGGGCTCTAATAATTTAAAACTGCAAATTACGATCAGGATTCTGGCGATCGCCTTAACCCTGTTCCTGTTTTTTCACATCGCTCATACGGATGCGTTCCCTCCTACTGTGATCCTGGTGCTGGCACTGGTAGTCATCCAGATCATCTCGTTGCTTAAATTTATAAACAGGACCTACGAGGAAATTAACAATTTCTTCGAAGCTGTAAAAAACAACGACTTTTCGATCAAAGAACCGGCCCCGAACACAGGCCTGTACGGAAAGTACCTCCATGATCAGTTTGTTATGGTTATTGATAAGCTGAAGAAACTGAAACTTACCAAAGACGAACGCCAACAATACCTCACCACCATCGTACAGCATGTCGGCATCGGACTGATCACCTTCAACGAAAAAGGCAACATACAGATCATGAATATTGCTGCTAAAAGGCTGTTCAGAAAAGAAAACATCAAAAACATCAAAGAGCTGGAGGATATCAGCCCCGAACTCGTAAGCTGCTTCTGGGACCTGAAAACCGGCGGAAGGGCCCTGATCACCATTGCCATAGGGGATGACGAACAACAGCTCTCCGTATATGCCATCGAACTTACCCTGGGAGGTGAGAATTTTAAACTGGTATCACTCCAGAACATCCAGACGGAGCTCGAAGAAAAGGAAATGGAAGCCTGGCAGAAGCTTGTAAGGGTGCTGACGCATGAGATTATGAATTCCGTAACACCTATTTCTTCGCTTGCAAATACCGTTGAAGATGAACTGGTGTCCTACCTCGACCAGAATGAAAACGACTGCACCATGAAAAAAGAAGATCTGGAAGACATACACCTTGCCGTCGCCCCAGGGCCCGGCATAGGGAGCGCCGACAGCGAGACGATCTCCCTCCAGATCCACGTGCCCGAACCCGCC
>JBNKDZ010000310.1:0-2495 GCA_050288525.1 Cyclobacteriaceae bacterium | reverse complement strand
GCCATATTTGAATACAGATTATTGGCAGATACCAGACAGCGGTTATTGAGTTTGAGTGTGGTTTACGGTGGTGCAGCCAACGGATCCGAACAGGGATCCATGATATCAAAAATATTATAATTGAAAAAGAGAATATATCTTACGACAGCCTGGTTTTAAAATCTTTGTATCCGAATTTTTTAATTATTTTAAATTTTCCTGTCATATCGATCTTTCCAATTGAAGGCAAATTAACTCCGTTAAAAGTGGTGGTTTTGACCATGGTGTAATGGATCATATCATCAAAAATGAGCGAATCACCGGGTTTTAATTCCTGTTGGAAGGAATAATCGCCGATAAAATCACCGGCCAGACAGGTAAGGCCTCCCATACGGTAGGTGGGTTTTCCTTTTTGAGGGTCTGTTGCTCCCCAGATTTTCGGTTTATAAGGCATTTCCAGGCAATCAGGCATATGTGCTGAAAATGAGACATCAAGCATGGCAGTTTTGTAGTTATTTGCGTGGATAATATCCTGCACTGTGGATATCAGATAACCGGTTTGCCAGCCGACTGCCTCACCAGGTTCCGCAATTATTTCCAGTTGGTGTTTTTCAGAAAACTGTCGTATAGTATCAATAAAAAGAGGAATGTCGTAATCAATACGGGTAAAATGATGCCCTCCGCCAATGTTGATCCATTCTATTTGACCCAGAAAATCCCCGAACTTTTCTTCAACAGCATGTAAAGTGTTTTTTAACGCAATAGCATTTTGTTCGCAAAGCGCATGAAAATGTAATCCGGTAATGCCGGGAGGAAGTACATCGCCAAATTCCTTTCGCGTGATGCCCAATCGGCTTCCAGGCATACATGGATTGTACAAGGCTGTGTCCACTTCGGAATACTCCGGATTTATCCTGAGCGCTATTTTAAGGTTTTTCTTTTTTGCTATTGAATAAAAACGATGGTATTGATGTAAAGAGTTAAAGGTAATATGACTGGCGAGATTCGTTATTTCCTCAATCTCGTCATTAAGGTATACCGGAGCACACAGATGGGCTTTGGTGCCAAATTTATCAACTGTTAATCTCGCCTCATTAAGTGAACTTGCGGTAAGTCCGTTCAGATACTGCTTAAGCAAAGGGAAGGTACTCCACATGGAATATCCTTTTAATGCACATAAAATTTTTATGCGGGCTTCCCGCGCAATTTTATTAAGTAATGTCAGATTTTTTATCAATAACCGCTCATCCAGTACATAACAAGGACTGGGGATCTTTGATACATCAATGTTCGGAAATGGCCTGTTATCCGACATCGTAATCATCAAAAGCTAACGGAATATCGGTTTTTTCTTCCCATGGCAATCCTGCTTTACCAATTTCTGCCATAAACGGATCCGGATCGAACTCTTCAACATTGTAAACGCCGGGCTTCATCCATTTTTTGGTAAGCATCATTTTGGCTCCAAGCATGGCGGGAACACCGGTAGTATATGAAACTCCCTGTCCCCGGACATCATTCCAGGCATCCTGATGATGGCAGTTGTTCCAAACGTAATAGGTTTTTTCTTTGCCATCTTTAATTCCTTTGATCTGGCATCCTATCGACGTCTGGCCAGAATAATTTTCTCCAAGATCTGAAGGTTCGGGTAACAAGGCTTTCAGGAATTGCAACGGGATAATTTCTTTGCCTTCAAACATTACCGGGTCGATACGGGTCATCCCGACGTTTTGCAGCACCTGGAGGTGGTTGATGTACTGGGGCGAAAAGGTCATCCAGAAACGGGCTCTTTTGATGGTTGGAATATTTTTAACAAGTGATTCCAGTTCTTCATGATATAACAGATAGGATTCTTTCGGCCCGATATTCGGATAGTCGATAGGGAGGTGTATTGACATAGGATCGATTTCTTTCCACTGACCCGATTCGTAGTAACGACCTTTCTGGGTTATTTCACGGATATTGATTTCAGGATTAAAGTTTGTCGCAAAAGCTTTGCCATGATCACCGGCATTACAATCAATGATGTCAAGGTATTCGATCACATCAAAATGATGCTTTAGTGCATGCGCCGTATAGATCCCTGTCATACCCGGGTCGAATCCACAGCCAAGTAAAGCCATAATGCCAGCCTTCTCAAACCGTTCTTTATAGGCCCACTGCCATTTATATTCAAATTTGGCTTCATCAACAGGCTCATAATTGGCAGTATCGAGATAGTGTGTGCCTGTTTCAAGACAGGCATCCATGATATGCAGGTCCTGATAGGGCAGGGCTACATTGATTACCAGCTCCGGCTGAAAATCTTTGATCAGAGATACAAGCTCCTGAACATTATCAGCATCCACCTGAGCCGTTCGAACCTGTTGATCAGTGATTTCACTGGCAATTTTATCACATTTTGACTTAGTCCGGCTAGCCAGTAATATTTCTGAAAAAACAGCAGTTTCACGGGCACATTTTTTTACTACAACATTACCAACGCCTCCGGCTCCGATGATTAAAACTTTACTCAT
>JBNKDZ010000309.1:0-2791 GCA_050288525.1 Cyclobacteriaceae bacterium | reverse complement strand
ATAAATGTCCGGATGGCCTTCTGTGACACCCATTATCGTAATCCCGCCAATACTATTACTTTCCCTCTTTATTGTTCGTCCTTCCACAGTCACATATACGCAACTGGCGGTAGCATTTTTAAGATTGGCTTCCAGGTAGCGATATTCGCTGAACGTCACCATAGGTCGTTTCTGATATTTCCAGAATGGCGCATCTCCGTCAAAGATATAGGGCCATTTTTCTACATATAACACTTCTGTCCCGAGAAAAGACAAACTGTCTACTATGTTCTTTTTAAGCGAATCAACTATTGTCAATGCAGCAATAATGGCAAATATCCCTATCGTAACACCTGTCAGAGATAATATTGTCCTGAGTGGATTATGTTTTATGGCACTCCAGGCAAACCTGAAGCTTTCATATAGAAGTCGGAGAAATATCAATTTTTATTTGAATTAAAAAGATAACAATCACTTAATAATAAAATTTATTGCTAACTTTGCAGCCTTTTAAATTTTAAATCTTAATATTATTTAATACCGTAATATTAAATATGAAATTATCAGAATTCAAGTTCGAATTGCCGGCTGGCTTATTAGCTTTATATCCGGCAGAAAACAGGGATGAGGCTCGCCTGATGGTAGTCCATAAAGATACCCGAAAAATTGAACACAAACTTTTCAAGGATATTGTAGATTACTTTGAAGAAGGGGATGTGATGGTCATTAATGACACCAAGGTTTTTCCTGCCCGTTTATATGGCAATAAAGAAAAAACCGGCGCGAAAATAGAAGTATTTCTTCTTAGAGAACTAAATAAGGAGATGCGCTTGTGGGATGTGCTTGTTGATCCGGCTCGTAAGATCCGTGTAGGGAACAAGTTGTATTTTGGAGAAGGTGATCTTGTAGCGGAAGTGATAGACAACACTACCTCACGCGGGAGAACCATTCGATTTTTGTATGATGGCTCTGATGAAGAATTCAGGACGATAATTGATTCGTTGGGAGAAACCCCCTTACCTAAATACATAAAGAGAAAAACCGAACCAGAAGACCGGGAACGCTATCAGACTATATTTGCAGAAAATGTAGGTGCTGTTGCTGCTCCGACTGCCGGTATGCACTTCACCAAACAACTGGTTAAACGACTGGAGATCATCGGTGTTGATATTTCGCCCATTACGCTTCACATCGGTCTGGGAAGTTTTCGTCCGGTTGATGTGGAAGACCTGACAAAACATAAGATGGATTCGGAGAATTTCTTCGTGAAAAGCGAAACCGTTTCCAAAGTTAATCAGGCCCTGGATGCCAAGAAACGTGTGTGTGCTGTAGGTACGACATCAATGAGAGCGCTCGAATCCTCCGTATCAGCGGGCGGAAGGCTCAAAGAACGGGAAGGCTGGACAGATAAATTCATCTTCCCCCCATATGATTTTAAAATATGTAATTCTCTGATCACCAATTTCCACATGCCGGAAAGCACTCTCTTAATGATGGCTGCAGCATTTGGAGGCTATGAATTGATCATGGAAGCATATAACACCGCCATAAAAGAAAAATACAGATTTTTCAGTTATGGAGATGCCATGCTTATCATATAAAGACAATAACGCACTGTATTAATTATATTCTGCCTGCTACCCGCAGGCAGATTTTTTTTATATTGGTGCCATATAAAATATAGTCGTATGAAAGAATATGCCGTGATCGTTGCAGGGGGAAGCGGTTTGCGAATGCGCACCGAAACTCCTAAACAGTTTCTTAAAGTTGCAGGTTATCCGGTATTAATGCATACAATAAAGGCGTTCGCAACATATTCCGAAGCGCTGAATATTATTCTTGTACTTCCCGAAAGCCTCATCGGATATTGGCAGGACCTGTGCAATGAATACCACTTCAGCATTCGGCACAGGTTAACCGCGGGTGGAAAAAGTCGCCTGATATCCGTACAAAACGGATTAAACACAATTACAGATGACAACAGCCTCGTTGCTATCCACGATGGGGTGCGACCATTGATCAGAAGTGAAATTATAAGTGCCTCCTTCCGGCTTGCTGAAGTTCATGGTAGTGCCATTGCCTCTGTACGACTCAAAGACAGTATTCGTAAAATTGACAAAGACAATACTTCTGCCCTTGACAGGTCTCAGTTCAGGTTGATTCAGACGCCTCAGACCTTCAAAACACATTTAATAAAAGAAGCGTACATGCATATTGAAGATTCAGACGTGTTGACAGATGATGCCAGCGTCGCAGAAATGCATGGTCTAAAAATCTCCCTTTTTGAGGGCAGCTACGAAAATATAAAAATCACTACGCCGGAAGATCTTTTGTTTGCAGAAACAATTTTATTAAACCAAAACAAAAAAGGTGATACTTAAACCGTATCACCTGATAAGATCTTTTAATTTAGTCTAATATTCATCTTCATTAAAAAAGAAATCATCCTTGGTTGGATAATCAGGCCATATCTCTTCGATATTTTCATAAGGCTGACCGTCATCCTCCAATTCCTGTAAATTCTCAACTACCTCCAATGGAGCCCCGGATCGAATTGAAAAATCAATCAACTCGTCTTTCGTAGCTGGCCAGGGGGCATCTTCCAAATATGAAGCAAGTTCTAAAGTCCAGTACATAAAATTTTTTGGTTTTCTGAATAATCGTGCAAAAATAAAATATTATTTCAAATATCAAATACCTTATTTTAGATAATAAACACGATGATAATTAAAAAAGGTTGGAATACTGCTACAAAAACTTGCAATATTCCATTCATTGCAAGAAATCATATGAAATAACAGTATTTTAATAT
>JBNKDZ010000308.1:0-2626 GCA_050288525.1 Cyclobacteriaceae bacterium | reverse complement strand
TTATCAGGCCACAAGTTCCTCGCAATGACGAACATTTTTTGGTTTTAGATTAGGTTGACGGCTATGGTTGCCCTCACGAAACACCACTTCGCACAGCCCATCAACAGGAAACGGCCCTCATCTGTCGTTCTACATTATTTTTTCTTCTCATCCTTGTAGAAAGAAGAAAAGACAGAATTAAACAACGAAATCAAAATACTGAAGATAAATGCCCACCAGAATCCGTCAACGCTGAATCCTGACACCATTGCATTAGCTATGAGTATCACCACGGCATTTATTACAAGTAAAAATAATCCAAACGTCACAAATGTTACGGGAATGGTCAGAAATACCAATATCGGCCTGACGATAGCATTGAGAATAATCAGGACTCCTGCAACAACAACTGCTGCCAGATAACCTTCTATATGCACTCCCGATAAAATCCCGGCCGCAATAAAGACCGATAATGCAGAAAAAAACAGCCTGATGATCAATTTTGTCATGAGAATCGTGTTGAATGTGTTATAATTAATATTCCATATTTCCTTCCGTAAACCATTTGGCATACTTAATATAATTGTTGGCTGTCCTGGAAAATACCTCTCCCAGATCGCTTGAAACATCTTTCACTTTCTTTGCCGGCATTCCTGCATAGATTGATCCGGATTCAACAATTGTATTTGCCAGCACAACTGCTCCTGCTGCCACAATTGATCCGCTTTTCACCACAGCATTATCCATTACGATAGCTCCCATTCCAATTAATACATTATCTTCGATTGTAGCACCATGTACAATTGCATTATGAGCTATAGACACATTATTGCCAATAACCACATTTGCTTTTTTATAGGTACAATGGATAACAGCGCCATCCTGAATATTTGTATTATTCCCGATGGTTATGGAATGAACATCACCTCGTATTACTGCATTAAACCACACACTACAGTTATCCCCCATAGTTACCTCCCCTACTACTGATGCGTTTTCTGCAATAAAACAATTTTCTCCAAAGACAGGTTTAATCCCCCTGACAGGTATTATATGTGCCATAGTTAATTCTTTTTCATGCAAAATAATCAGGTTCATTTGTTTAAATCAAATAAATACGGATATTCTGATATTCTCCACCATTTTTAACTTCGTTGAGAGGCGATTCACCCAAACAAAGAATGTATTAATCCGCATATGTTATGATGCTGTCATCCGGATTATGTAATTTTGGCATAAATTTTATCGAAGTGAAAAACAGAAAAGAAGGGATTTATTCGATATCCAATCAACAGGAGTGGTTATCAAAAGCGTTACGATGGGCTTCCTTCAAAGATCATTTTTCATTTTTGAACGGAAACCAATATCCTGCTCTTCATGATTCATTCCCTTTGATACTGGCTGTGGATCAGGCTAAAATAATTTCAGGGAATGAACAATCATTTCCCGCGCTGGACAATTTTATAAAAAGCAACGGGGACTGGTTGTTTGGATATTTTTCTTATGATCTGAAAAATGAGGTTGAAGATCTGCAAAGTAACAATCCGGGAACCATTGATGTTGATCATATATTCTTTTTTCTTCCAAAAACACTGATTTTTCCTGGAGATACCAGTGTTAAGATCTTGAGTTTCGATGATCCCGGTGAAATCTTTCAGGAGATTCTTGCCATGGAAGATCTGCCTGAACACACGCACCCGGATATCAAACTGATACATCACACATCGAAGAAGGAGTACATCGAATCTGTTATCCATATAAAAGAGCAGATTGTTAACGGCGAATTTTATGAAATGAATTACTGTATTGAGTTCTCTGCTAAAGATGCTGCACTTGACCCGGTAAAATGTTATCTGGCGTTAAATGAAATCTCCCCAATGCCTTTTTCTTCCCTGATAAAGAATAATGATCTGCATCTCATTTGCGCAAGCCCTGAACGCTTTTTAAAAAAAACCGAAGAAAAAATAATATCCCAGCCCATAAAAGGAACGATCCGACGAAGTGTGGATCCGACAAAAGATGAAATCCTGAAAAAAGATCTTTTTGCAAATGAAAAAGAACGTGCAGAAAATATGATGATCGTTGATCTTGTACGAAATGACCTGGCAAAAAGTGCCATGCCCGGATCGGTAAATGTTGAAGAAATGTTTGGAATATACAGCTTTTCAGGTATTCATCAGATGATCTCAACAATATCCGCAAAAGCCAACGAAGGTATTTCACCTGGTCAGATAATCGAAAATGCATTTCCTATGGGTAGTATGACTGGTGCCCCGAAAATACGGGTTATGCAGGAAATTGAAGCTCTTGAGAACCGAAAACGGGGATTGTATTCGGGATCAGCAGGATATTTCGATCCAAGCGGCAATTTTGATCTCAATGTGGTTATTCGCTCCATAATTTATAACAACCATTCAAAAACACTCTCATACCATGTCGGAAGTGCCATAACCTACGATTCAGACCCGGAAAAAGAATATATGGAATGTCTTTTAAAAGCCTCCGCCATTGAGAAGGTTTTGAATATTTAAACCCAAAACATTTTTGGTTAACCAGAAATGAATGCCATGGTTCATGGTTGATCCGCCGACCCCATCCGGGGTCGCTTTAAATACATTGGCTGGTATCTATAAATATGAAATCCCTC
>JBNKDZ010000307.1:0-2417 GCA_050288525.1 Cyclobacteriaceae bacterium | reverse complement strand
AAATAAATTTTTTAATTCAGTGATTACATCTATATTCACTATTCGTATCAATAATAATAATCACCGTATTTTACTATTGTGAAAAAAACAATACACTATATTATTCTCTTCGTATGCATTTTTGAATGTTTATCTGGTTCTGATGTTTTTGGTCAGAAACGGGGATGTGGAACAGAGGAGATTGAAGCAATCAGAAGAGAAAAATACAATGCACCGACCAGGGAGGAATTCGAAAAGTGGATGGAATACAAACTGGACGAAAAAAGAAATAAGCTGGTGCCCTACCGGGTGGACGGTGTTGCAGAAGAACAAGCCTATAAAATTGCTATCGTTGTTCACGTGATCCATCAGGAAGGTGAAAACATCGGAGAAGGTTCCAACATTTCATATGAGCAGATCGTGTCTCAGATAGAGGTGTTAAATGAGGATTTTAATCGTCAGAATACAGATGCATCGGAAACTCAATCTATGTTCTTGCCTGTTGTTGGAAAACTGAATATTGAATTTATGCTCGCCAAGCGGGATCCGGAAGGTAATCCTACCACTGGTATTATCCGAAAGGTAAGTGCGGATGGGAAAGTAAGTTATAGAAATACTTTGGAAGATAAAGAAAGTCTGGCAAATCAAAGCCATTGGCCGGGCGAAGACTATTTGAATATCTGGGTAACGAATATGAGTGGTAACTATCTGGGTGTTGGTCAGTACCCGGATACGGATCTGATATTGGGGCTAGAAAAGGATTTTGATCGAAAAAATGCACTTACTGACGGGCTGGTAATTGATTATAGTGTATTTGGCTCGATAGATAAGGTTCCGGGAGCAAATCTCATGTCGGTATATGACAAAGGGCGGACCGCTACACACGAGATCGGTCACTATCTGGGATTGCGGCATACCTGGGGTGACGGTGATTGCAATAAAGATGATTTTGTGGATGATACGCCAGTTTCAGATACCAATTATAATGGATTATGTCCTTCAAACTGGACTTCATGCGGATCAACGGATATGTATGAGAATTATATGTATTATACAGCTGACAGATGCATGAACGCATTTACCATCGGTCAGGTTGAACGTATGCAGATTGTCCTTGATAATGCCGTCAGAAGGAAAACATTATCATCCTCACCAGGCTTGTTACCTCCGGATGCCTCATATTATGACCTGGGAATAGAACGGATCAAACATCCGGGTGTTGTCATTAGCGAAAGCAATCAGTTTGGTGTTATTACTGTTAAAAATAAAGGGACAGAGACAATAAATAACTTTGATGTCATCTATGCGATTGATAATCAGCCATCTGAAACATATGCTTATGCCGGTCAACCGCTTTTAATGGGACAGGAAACAGATGTTCAGCTGCCATTCTCGGGATTATCATCAAGTACACATACGCTGTCGGTTACACTTCAACTCCCTGCAGCAATAACAGACTTTAATCCGCTGAACAATGAGCGTGAACATATTTTTATTATTGATGATCATACCGATTTTATCCCAAGACGGGATAATTTTGAGAGTGACTATGTGACCTCGTCGGGTTGGATAACCATCAATTATGATAAGCAGACAGGATGGGAGACAACAGAAGCTTCGGGTGCATTGCGTGACAACAATTCAGTATTTATCAATTCGTTTAATTATGAAGATATAGGTCAGGAAGACTGGTTAATTAGCCCTTCGCTTGATTTCTCGGGGACTGATGAAGCGGCTTTGTTTTTCAGAAGTTCATATGCAATAAATGCTGATTTTGTAGATCATCTGAAAATATACGCTTCTACAGATGCAGGAGAAACATTTAATATACTTCTTGATGATTTGAAAGGATTATCGTTGTCCCCGAAAAGAAGTACAAATTATTGGGAACCGGCAACTTTTTCCGACTGGAAATCGCACTGGATTGATCTGAGCCAGCTGGCAGGTGAAGAACATGTGCGGATAGCCTTTGTAATGGTAAACGGTTATGGAAACAATTTATATCTTGACGATATCGAATTTTATACTTCAGCACCGGATAATGTTGTGATTACCGGAGAACGAAGTTTTATTCTGTATCCGAATCCGACATTAAACGGAAGGTTTAAAATGGCGATCAAAACAGATATCAGGCAGGATATCCGGGTAATGGTATATGACAGAATGGGTAAAATTCATGATGAAGTGACTTTTGCGGATGCACTCAACCAGAATTATGAATTCGATCTTACCGGAAAAGCTCAGGGAGTATATTTTGTTAAAGTGATCGGAGATACATTTGTACAGTCCAGAAAGATAGTTGTTCATCAGCAATAATTTTTACACGGAATAATTCTTCATCTTTACATCTCTGAATTTAATTTTCTTAATTTTGGATCGTTATCCTGAAAAAGAGATTGCCATTAAAATATTTTTATATGAATGCTAAAAAGAATGTA
>JBNKDZ010000306.1:0-3320 GCA_050288525.1 Cyclobacteriaceae bacterium | reverse complement strand
AAAGACATTCTTCATTCGGGTGGCGCTAATCATTTTATAAATCGGGAGGCCGTAGGAGGTAAACTATATCTCACAAAAAAAATGCTCATCTTTAAGTCGCACAATTTCAACATCCAGAATCATGAGCTTGAAATCCCGCTGGACCAGATTTATCAGGTATGTTATTTCAATCCTCTTGGAATAATCCCTAACGGGCTTAAAATCGTGTTTTCTGATGGATCCTTTGAAAAATTTGTTGTTTCAGGTCGAAAAAAATGGAAGGAAGAAATTGAAAAATGTTTAAATCAATAGCATTTAGTAATAAAGCAGCACATCTTTTTTGGCTCATTTCAGGCATTATATTGTGCCAGCTTCTCACCTTTCACCCTGCTAATGGTCAAATAACGCTGCATTCTGATACAGGCCGGATCCGGAATGATCTGGTCAGGATCACTAAAACAGATCGCCCTCGGAATTATCAAAATCTGAATGCCCTGAATTATGTTGCTGATTATATCTTTAACGAGCTTCGGCAAGGCTGTGATACGGTTTATTTTCAGGAATACCAGGTAAATGGTTCCACATATAAAAATGTAATCGGTAAAAAAGGGAAAAATAAGCCAGGAAAAATTATCATAGGAGCCCACTATGATGCAGCAGGAAATCAGGAAGGGGCGGATGATAATGCGAGTGGTGTTTCAGGATTGCTTGAATTATCGAGGTTGATATCGAATGAAGACTTGAAGTATCAAATCGAATTTGTTGCATATACTCTGGAAGAGCCTCCCTTTTTCAGGACAGATAATATGGGAAGTCATATTCATGCCAGGTCATTATCCGATAAACAGGAACAGATTACAGGAATGATCTGCCTTGAGATGATCGGATATTTCAGCGATGAAAAAAACTCACAGGATTATCCCATCAGTGCATTAAAACTTCTTTACGGAACAAAAGGTAATTTCATTACCGTGGTTCAAAAAACTGAAAATGGTGCTTTTGGCCCTACGTTTAGCAGGATCATGAAAAAACAAAAACGCATCAGGACAATATCGTTTAAGGGTTCCGATGTAGCCGGAATTGATTTTTCAGATCACCTGAATTACTGGAGGTACAACTATCCGGCTGTAATGATCACCAACACGGCTTTCTTCCGGAATAAGAACTATCATAAATCTACAGACAAACTTGAAACCCTTGACCTATACCGGATGGCGCTGGTAATTGACGAGGTGTTTTTGGCTATTAAAGTGTTTAATTTGTAGTCGATCTAAATTATCAGAAAAAAACAACCACACACAAACCTGTATGGCTGTTATTTCATCAAGTTCTTAACTTTATAGCTCAATTAGATCGAATTCCCTCCTGGTTTCCATATCACCGGTACCCAGTTCTCCTTTTGTATTTGCTCCTGTTGCCCAAAGCCTGCCTTGTCCATCAATATACCAGGTTGAGTAATATCCGGCAAATACTCTGGCGACATTACTGTCGATCAATTTAACAAAAGAATCCTGAATCTGGGGTTCAATGCCAAGCTGGCCGGAGGTATTCAATCCTACACCCCACAATGAACTGTCAGATACAAAAAGGTAATGATTCATTCCTGAGACAACATCCGTAACGTCATGACCTGTCACTTCATAAAATTCAGAGACCCCTTTCGGACCATGGGCAATATAGTATTCAATTCCTGTAGCTATAAAAGTGTCATCCTCTTTCAATGCCATCGTATAGGTCCAGCCACTACTGATCTTCTTAATACCAGAAATGATTTTTGAAAACATGGTCTGATTTTCGAAATCGAAAGCGCCCAATTGTCCGTAAAAATTTGCTCCTGTTCCCCACAAATTATCGTTTTCATCAATCACAAAACTTTGATAAGCGCCTGCAAAAATCGAATTAGCCTCTATTACTTCTACTTCTGTAAACAAATCATGATCACGATCCAAAGCCAGTTGTCCGTATGTATTATCTCCTGTCATCAGTAGCATATTATTATGCAGTGCCATAGAATGCTGATCTCCGGCGTCAATAGTTTTAGTATCATTCAGAACCTTCCAGAAGGCATTAATATTTAAACTGTTACCTGTTCCGAGCTGACCTTTCTCATTGGCACCGGTGACCCAAACAGAACCATCTCTCTTCAATGCCAACGTATGACTCCTCCCACATGCCACTTCCACGACATTCGTTAATACTTTTGTAAACTTATATTTACTGATATTGTCCCCTGTTCCGAGCTGACCTTCTTCATTATTGCCTGTCGCCCATAGTGTTCCATCTGTTTTCAGCAACATGGTATGGTATTTTCCACCATCAATCATTTTAATACCTGACAGATTATCGGATTGATCGTCCGGCTTAACCTCAGATTCCTTGCTGCAACCTGAAAATAGTGTCGTCAAGAGCATAGCCAGGCCTAAGGCCCTGGTAATGTGTGATTGAATGTTTTTTTTCATAGTTATTAAAATTTTCTGATCATATATGTTTAGTGTATTCCGTTACTAAAAAAATGATCATTATTCACTTTTACATAATACAAATAACAACTGCCTTAAAGCTCAGGCTTTTGTTTGATAATTAAAGTTTCTTAATGAACTACAGTTCTATCAGTTCAAACCTGTTTCTGTTTTCCTTATCACCAATACCAAGTTCTCCGTTTTCATTTGCACCACTTGTCCAAAGCTGTCCCTGAGTATCGATGTACCATGTTGTATGATAACCAGCGAAGACTCGTGATACATTTCCATCAACCAATAATTTAAAGGTAGTATGATCGTTATCGTCTATACCTAACTGACCGTCATCATTTATCCCGATCCCCCATAATGAGTTGTCGGATACTACCAGATAATGAGTTGTACCTGAAGCAATGTCAGTAGCATTAAAATCGTTCCTTTCTTCAAATTCAGATTTTCCAACAAAACCCGGAGGGCCATAATATCCTAATCCTGTAACCCAAAATGACCCGTCTTCTAAAATGGCCATGGTATATGTGAAGCCACTGCTTATCTTGGCTACGTCGGCTATCACTTTTTTAAATTCGCTCTGGTCTTCATGATCAAAATCACCCAATTGGCCATTGGAATTGATGCCAACCCCCCATAAATCATTGTTTTCATCAATAATAAAACTATGTAATCCTCCTGCCCCAACTGAAATGGCTTTCGGTGATTTTGCCTCTACAAACTCCCAATAATTATAGGTTGTACTAACACTTAATTGCCTTTTTTCATTAGCTCCTGTAACCATCACGACATTATCCTTTGTTAAAGCTATAGAATGATGATTTCCGGCATCGATGTCTTTTATATCTTCCAATACCTTTTTGAACGAATTGA
>JBNKDZ010000305.1:0-3416 GCA_050288525.1 Cyclobacteriaceae bacterium | reverse complement strand
TATGTTTTATTCTTTTTCTTTATATTCTGTTTCTATCATGAAAACGGAAAGTCAACAATTGTTGAGGATCTATTAGGTTTTGGAGAGTATTGGAGAACAATAGGACTGATAGGTGCATTGATGACCGGCATTTTATATGTGTTTACAGATTATCGATTCAGTTTTATACATGGAAAAATGGTTCTTTCCGAGGATAAAATTGAATTTATCAAAAAAGGCGTTAAATCAACATTTCCTATATCTCAAATAGACAAGATGACGCTCGTTCTGGATTTACCCTATGAAGGAGATAAAAGACAATCGTATCAAAAAGCAAGCAGAATCAAATTTTCTTCCCTAAATAAAAATTACGATCTGGAATTTAGCACCCCAAACAAGGAAACATTGGATCAGCTTCGGCAGTATTCCAGAATCTGGAAAGAAAAGATAAAATGCTATATAGATGCATTCAGATAGAAAAACCCTGTCTCGCACATCACTTCTCTTCACTTTTCATTATCGGCACAAGTAATATAAAAATCCCTCCGGATTCACTACTTTAGTGATATGGATAAAAAACTGTACTTAGTTAAAACAAAAACAGAATGAGCAGGTCCCGAAGGAAAAGTAAGATCAGAGGAATAACTACTGCTGAAAGCGAGAAAAAAGACAAACAGGAGGCTAACCGGAAATACAGACGGAAAACAAAGCAGATAGTTAAGAACGGAGATGACGAATTTCCTGAGATAAGAGAAATGTCAGATATCTGGGGATTTGAAAAGGATGGGAAAATTTATGATGAAAATATGTCTGACAAGAATTTGAGGAAGTAACGTTTGCAATAAACCTCTTTCCATTCACTTTACCTTAAGCCTTCAGCGTTGTTCTACAACAAATATAAATACACGGATATAATAAAAATATTTTGCACGTATTTCATGCTTTTTATAAATTCACACGTATATAATTATAAAAAAAGAAACGTGTCATGAACACAAAACTTACATTAACAATAGAGCAGACCATTATAGAAAAAGCTAAAAAGTACGCTAAGGGGAAAGGCCGTAGTCTATCGGATATAATCGAGAACTACCTGAAGGTGATTACCCGGGAAGATAGCAAACCTGATATTGAGATAACTCCATTAACCAAATCATTACAGGGTTCCTTTAAAGCCCCGGAAGATTTCGATTATAAAAAGGAATTATCAAAGAGACTATCTCAAAAATATCTTTAACATGAATAAAGTCCTTATTGATTCAGACGTAATTCTAGATTTCTTTTTTGACAGGAAACCCTTTTCCGGGAACGCTGCACAGGTTCTGTCTCTGTGTGAGTCAAAGCAAATTACCGGATTTGTCACACCCGTAATTTGCAGTAATCTGTATTATCTTTTGAGACAAGTAGCCAAACATGATAAAGTAATAAAACAGTTAAGTCAATTGATGACAATATTGGATGTATTATCCATGAATAGAGATGTAGTTCTTCAGGCACTTGGCTCCGGATTCAAAGATTTTGAAGATGCCTTACAAAACTTTTCAGCAGTTACATCCGGATTTATCGATGTGATTCTGACACGAAACATTAAAAATTACTCAAAAAGCGAAATAGGCATATTAACTCCTGAGAACTATATCCGAACATTGACAACCAACTGACAAGTTTTCATCACCCATTATTTTAGGGCCAATAAATAATATGTAACTGTAATCGCAATGAAGAACCTGATCATCTCGATTTATATTGCTCTGATAATTTCTTGTAGTACGAATACAACAACGAATGAATTAAGCTTCTTCAATCCTGATTTGGAGATTTCAGTTAATGAACTAAAATCAAACGGATTCACATTCCTGGAAAATTGGATGTTTTATCAAAATGTAGAGGGAGATACTGCTTACTGGTATTTCTGCAAATATGACCAGGATCCGGTACTCGAGAGAGTAATCGATATTCAGGAATGGCAGTTATATGACAGCATAAAAATAAATAGCTGGGTTGAATCAAACGGAGGAAAAATTGTCAGTAATTTTCAAGAAAAGAGCCCTTTTTCCGTGTTTTTTGTGCAAGGAAAAACTAGCGGATTAATCTCCAAATGTTCTTTAATGAAGAATCACCTTCAAATTCAATTCGGGTATCCGGACGTAAAGAATATTAAGAGATCAATATATCGTGACCCTGATTCCGGAGAGATTTCTTATGAATACAAAGGAATAATAGTAGGAAGAACATCAAAAAAATCTGTTGAATGAAAAATCTGACATTTTATATTGATTAACAATAATTAAAATCCACTCTGTGTCCAAAACACTTTGTGCTTTACTATTACACAAGAAACATAAAAAATTCACCAGATTCACTATTTTAGCGGTGTTGAACTAACTGCATCAAAATGGAGAAACAGATGCCTAATATTTTTGAAGATATAAGTACAGGTTTGCAGGAACTTGGTTTCAGGATCTCATATGATGCTTCGGATGTGGCTCATTTTATGGAGCAGTATAACAGCAGCGCTCCGGGTTTTAATCGTAAAGAGATCCGTCTGTCAGAAGATATACCGGATGTCGCAAAAGGCGAATTTGTTCAGTATCTTTTGCATGGTTTTGGCATTGATTTCACCAGCCTGGTTAAAGAAAACCATGGTAATCATAAATCTTCACGTTTGCTTTTAACCAAAATGACTGAATATACAGATGGTCTTTTTCCTGTATCTGAGGTGCAATCAGGCACGACGCTTCGTTTCCTGATCAATAATACAGAAGTAAAAGTTAATTGGGACCAGGAAGAATTTAATGATGCGTTCTTTGAGCCAATTAACAAGGCCCTGTCCATAAATAATGTTCCCTATCGTTGGTTTATCGTGGAAAGTATTTTTAAAACTGACCAGGCAGGATATTTCACGTTATTTCTGCCCTTGTATGTGTTAAATGTTTTATATCTTAAATTTGGCAACTTTAATGGTTATGATATTCCGGATTTCTATCACATAAATGATGACAATATAATTCGTTCAGAGAATTTTAATTTTTGCAAGAAAGCGATGATTGAAATTAATCCTAAAAAATAAGCAGACAGTTATTTTGAAAACTGACAAACACTAAACTATAAAAGAATTTATTATGAACAGCATTTCAGATTTAAACAAGGACCTGAAAAAATACCTTGACCATTCAACCGGTCAAATGATTTCCGACCTGAAAAATATTCTGTCAGATAACACGATTCAGTACAAAAACGGAAAATCATGGCAGGACATCGAAACTATGTATTTTGAATATGTATATGACTACCTGGACATTATTTTTTGGGCTTTCGACAAAAAAGGAGAAGTAATTACGGAGACGTTGTTTTTGCCAACGGACAAAAACAGTAAAATGGACATTCAAAGTACATGGGATGCCTTTCTTCCTGAAACCATCTGGCGTGAAGTAGCT
>JBNKDZ010000304.1:0-10286 GCA_050288525.1 Cyclobacteriaceae bacterium | reverse complement strand
TTGAATTACATGCTTAACAAATCATTTGTCAATCAGAAGAAAGACTTAATTGGAAAGTGGGAAGGATTTTACGAATTAAGTGATCAAAGAATTTGATTTTTAGTGATACCAACCTGACAGCGTCCATAGACCTGTCAGCGTTACTTAAGATGACACTACTCAACATTTCATAGCTCTCCAATATTGTCTGAAGCAGAATTTTCAGAATTACAGAATTCTAATTTACTGTGACACGAACCAGGAGTATTGTCCGCTTACTCCAGGCAACTTATTTCTCTATTCCCCCCAGATTTTCTGATTGATCCGTAAGTACGATGGTATTGGAAATCTAAAATTAATGGAGAGAAATTGAAAGTAACGTGCGAATGCTCTTTCTGGTGATGGGGTAGTATGACTGTTGCACTTAACTTACAGCCAATAGAGTGATCTGCTTAAGGAAGTTTCAGTGGATTAATAAATCAAAAACTCTTTGAAAATCGTTATATTTACAGAGTCACATGTTGAAAAGATTATGAACATAGCAGTCAAAAAGATTGAATTGATTGAGTGGTTAACCCAGATACAGGACAAGTCCTTGTTGAAGAAAGTAGAAAACTTAAAGAAACAAGCTACGATGTTGTCCTACGAATCGAAGCTAAAACCAATGACATCCGGGGAATATAAGTTTATGTTGGATAATGCAGAAGAAGAGTACAAAGAGGGAAGAGTTTCTTCTCAGGAAGACATGGAAAAGGAATCTGACAACTGGTAATTTTTTAAAATGCATATTGTTTGGTCTGATCAGACAAAATCTAATGTACGGGAGATTTATAACTACTACAAAGAGGCAGCAAGCCTGAAGATTGCCAGGTCAATAAAAAGTGCTATCATCAGAAAACCACTTCTTTTACTCAAATATCCTGAGATAGTCAGGCAGAAGAAAATCCGGAAGTCCTTAACAGGGGATTTAGATATCTTGTTGAAGGGAATTATAAAATAGTTTACAAGATCTATACAGAAAACAAGGAAATATTGATAGCCGCTGTTTTTGATACGAGACAGAATCCATCCAGCTTAAAAGTATAACTGTTTAAAGAATCATGATTATTTAAAAGTATTTATCAGATTTTGCTTTATTGGGGGCTTTTATTAAATGGGGATTAACCGATACCCTGGTCTTAGGTAAGCGTAGCGTCCTAAGACCCACTACCGTATAGGGCGTCCGCCCGGAATTGTCAAATATCAAAATAGCCAGAAAGAAGCTAAATCATTACGAAAATCATCCAAATATCAATTCCCGGTATTGTGTTTTGTCTACAAGTAACGGAACAAAGTTCCTGTTTCCCATTTGTAGTCAGTAGTTACGCGAGGCTAAACTACTGACAGCGATCATGGGGTCAAATATCAAAATAGCCAATAGAAGAAGCCAAAGCATTACAAAAACCATCGAAACATCAATTCCTTCAACCCTGTATTGTGTTTTGTCTACAAGTAACAAAACAAAGTTACTGTTTTTCATTTGTAGTCAGTAGTTACGCGAGGCTAAACTACTGACAGCGATCATGGGCATACCAAACATAAAGAGTTTTTCAAAGACAGCATTCAAGGATCAAAGCGCGTCAGACAGGAATACAAGATCGATCTTCTTACCCCAGCTTCGCCCTGTATCCTGCTTCTTTCAGGATATCGCAGGTCTTTACTTTTACATCGCCCTGTATGATGACGAGGCCGTCTTTCTGGCTTCCGCCAACGCCTAATTTGGTTTTAAGCATCTTGCCGAGGTCGTTCAGATCCTGGGGGCTTCCGACAAACCCTTCTACCAGGGTGGCGACTTTTCCGGCTCTTCCTTTGCGCTCAATACGGACGATAAGATTTTGTTTGTCCGGATCGAGGGTTTCCTGAAGCATTCCGAAACTTTCGTTGTATTCGAAATCGGGATTTGTGGAATATACGACACCTTCTCTGTTTTTATGTTTATTCTTTTTCGACATGATGATGTACTTTAGGGATGAGCAATAAACATGGGTAAAATAGATTTTTTAAGAATGTTTTTTGCTACACTGGGCAACAACAGGTTGGAGATGTAGCTTCTGCCATAGGCTCCCATAACAACCACAGGGTTCTGAACGTTCCGGGCGAAATTGCTGATCTCCATGGATATATTTTTTCCTTCCAGCAACTGAATGCCTACATTCTTGTAATGTTGCTTGACAAGGTTCAACAACAACTTCTCGTTTTTTATTTCCTCATCAGCATTGGGCATTACCGTAAGGATGGATACGATCTTGTCACGCGTGGTTGGACCGAAAAGGCTGCTAAAGGCACGTATGGCAAATACGGAAGATTCCTTGCCGTCATAGGTGAAGATCAGATTATCCAGCTCGCCCATATTTTCCGGCAGGATCATCACCGGACATTTGCTGCCTTTTAGCACCTGGTACAGCAGGGTAGTGTCAGGTGTTTTGGTGATGTGATTGTAAAAGACCTTATAACTCAGCAACAGGAGATCCGCATAGGTGGTTTGCTGCACCATTTCTGCTACAGTCATTCTGAAGTTGTTATGGATCTCATATTTGACATCAAAATCCCGGGCATGTTCTTCAAAACGGGAGATCATCTCTGTCTTTACCTGGTCTTCTTCGGAAAGCAGGGAAGAGCCGTTGGGAAGAAAATCGGCAAGAACCGGTTCGCCCATATAATTGCTGAGGGAGGTGACGTAGGAAAAATCTTTTACGATGAGACCAACAAACAGATGTTCGCCAAGGTCGCTGAATAACTTGTTTGAAATGTCAAACAGGTTTTTATTGAAGCTGTTATCGCCATCAAGGGCTATTAATATCTTTGCCATTACTCGACTCTTTTCAACATTAGTGTTTCAGGTGAAACGTCCATACGGGCCTTTTGGCATGATTTACCACATCCTCGGCAATGCTTCCGCTTAACAGATGCAGTATACCGGATCTTCCATGAGTAGCCATCGCAATAAGGTCAGCTTCTATATCCTGTGCAAAATAAATGATCCCGTCTTCTTCTACTTTGTCGTTGTAAATGTTGATGGTGTAATTTTTCAAATTATTTAATTCAACAAATTTCTTAATGGATTGAATGGTCTTTCTTGTGGTCTCAAAACAGTTGGGTGTGTTGATCCGCACAAGATGTAATTTGGCATTAAAGATCTCCTGCAATTTCTTCAGTTCATCTGTAATATGTGCCTCGTCTTCTGTGAAGTTTGAAGCGAAAGCAATATCATTGACACTTTCTAACCCGATTTTGCTTTTTACCGTAAGTACCGGAACTTTTGAAAGCCGTACCACTTTCTCTGTGGTAGATCCGATAAGGGCCTCTTCAAGCTCTCCCGATCCTTTGGATCCGATGACAACCAGGTTGGTTTTTTCTTCGCTGATCTCCTCTCGTATAAGAAAATAGGGGTTTCCAATCTTTATTTTTTTTACAGCATTTACACCTTCCAGTCCGCAGGATGACACAAACTGATCCATCTTTTCAGCGGCATTGGCGTGCAGGGTGTCCAGAAATTTCTGGTCGTAATCGATCCCAACCGGTCCGCCAAGCAACGGGTAGGCGCCACCGCCGGAAGTGTAATCGAATAATCCGGTATGGTCGATTACGTGAAGAATAACAAGTTCTCCTCCGCTTTTTTCCGCTATCTCACATGCCAGACTGAGGGCGTATCCGGCTTGTTCGGAAAAGTCAACAGGAACTAATATTCTTTTCATAATAAAGATGCTGATTCATCAAATCTGAGGAGCATTTTTTTTTCAGTGCACTCCTCATATTAATAACAAAATACGAGTGAAAATGATTATTTTGTAATGATGGCTATCATTGGAAAATATGATAATTGTCATTTTTTAATGACTATATCAGAAGAAAAGTATGTATTTGACTGATGATCAGGTGTTAACGTCCGTAAAAGTCGGCTTCCCGAACCAATCCTTTTGAGTTTAGCACCTTGATTTTTTTACCTTGCAGGGATATAAGTTTTTGATTTTTAAATTCGGATAATAACCGGATGACGGTCTCGGTAGCAGTACCGATAATGTTGGCCAGGTCTTCTCTGGATAGGGCTATGTCGATCAGGTCACTTTCGCCGCCTTCCATACCGTAGGTTTCTTTCAGCATGATGAGTGTGGCAGCAAGTCGTTCGCGTACGGATTTTTGGGCAATCGTAACGAGTTTTTGCTCCATAAGCCCGAGTTCATGCGCTACCCGCTTGGCCATTTTCCTGAAAAATGCAGGATTCTTTTGCAGTATGGAGAGAAAATCAGCTTTTGGGATGTAGCATATGGCGCCTTCTTCGATCACGGTAGCGGATGAATTATAAAATTCTTCGCTAATCAAGGCCCTGTATCCAAGAAAATCACCGGGTTTGGCAAGCTTCAGGATCTGCTCCTTACCTTCGGAACTGATCTTATACACTTTTACCTTGCCTGAGTTAATACAAAAAAGCCCCATCGGACGGGTGCCTTCATAAAATAAAGTCTGGCCTTTTTTGTACCTGATACATGTTTTGTGCTGCGATAAAATTTCAAGATCTTCCCTAGGTAAATCTGAAAATAAGGAGTGCTCTTGCCCTGGGCAAATGGTGCAGCTTATCCTGATGTTTTTCTTATTACTCAAAATCCCTCAAATTTTTCACAAAGATAGCTAACTAAACCTTCATTATCAATTCGGGGTTATGTCTTTTGGATAATTTTATATTCTTTATAAAGAAAACGGGATGTATACGTGCTGGTTTCAAAGATATGTCTGATTTGGTGATGAATTTTATGTTTTTACTAATGTAATGTTTACAATAAAATCCCAATTCCAAAGGTAAGCACAAACAGAAGGGTGGAAATGGCCATTTGCTTCAGATACGGATCAAGCAACTCGGATTGTTCTTTCCTCCCTACATTGACACCGTTTACGATCAGCATGGGCAGGCTTAGAACAAAAAGAAATTGCAAGGGGGTATGGTAGTGGTAGATCACAAAAATAAATGCCAGCAACGTAGCGCTTCCTAACAAAGCCCAGTGATAAACCACGGCAATCTTTCGTCCGAGACGCACCGGAATGGATCGTTTGCCGGCAATTGCGTCGGATTTGATGTCCCGGATATTGTTGACATTGAGTACGGCAGCCGAAAGGAGTCCGCAGCTCAGGGCAGGAAGTATATGTATGGATTTGAACAGCCCGGTGTGGAGATAATACGAACCCAGCACTCCGGCAAGTCCGAAAAACAAGACTACTGACAGATCCCCTAAACCGGTATATCCGTAGGGATTTTTCCCCATGGTATAATTTATGGCAGCTCCGACAGTCAGCAGGCCAATAAACAAAAACAATAGAAATACCCAGTTGAGGTTTTCAAGCGAGGTAAACAACAGCACGAGCCCGCTGGCCACAGATAGTATGGTCGTGATGATGATCGCCGTTAGCATGGCCGGAGGGGAGATGGCACCTGACTGGACGGCCCTCGAAGGTCCTTTTCGATCCTTATGATCGGCTCCGTGCTTGCTGTCACCATAATCGTTGGCAAGATTTGAAAGGATCTGCAGGAATATGGTGGTAAGCCCGCTCCAGATCAGTACATTCAGCCGGAACCTGCCGTCAAAAGCAGCCAGAAAGCTTCCAAGACCAATGCTGGCGAGAGCCAGAGGGAGTGTTCTCAGCCGGATGGCTTCAATCCAAATAGCAAGTGTTTTCTTCATACATGTTTTTTACAGGTTCTTACATCCTTTCAGGAACGTTGATACCTAGCAAACTCATTCCATGTTTGATTGTTTTAGATACAATAAAAGAAAATGCGAGCTTAAATCGTTGGATATTTTCATTTTTCTCACCAAAAATGGTCTCTTCGGTATAGAAACGGTTGAATTCTTTGGCAATTTCGTATATAAACTGCGCTATGAGCGATGGCGAATTGTTACTCGCCGCTTCATTAAGAATAACCGGGAAGTTGCTCAACTGCTGGATGATCTTCACTACCGTATCATGTGTGGAGGTGATTTCCTTCAGATCGATCTCCATGAAGTCAATACCTGATTCTTCGGCTTTTCTCAGCAATGCCGATATCCGGGCATAGGAATACTGAATGAACGGGCCTGTATTTCCGTGAAACTGGATGGATTCTTCGGGGTTGAACAGCATACGCTTTTTGGGATCTACTTTAAGGAGAAAATATTTCAACGCACCAAGAGCCAGTGTCAGGTACAATTCATCGGCTTGTTCGGGGGTAAATCCTTCTATTTTTCCCAGTTCTTCGGTGTGTCTGCGGGCAGTATCCACCATTTCATCAATCAGATCATCTGCGTCCACCACGGTTCCTTCACGGGATTTCATTTTTCCACTGGGAAGATCCACCATGCCATACGACAGGTGAAACAGTCCGTTGCTGTAGGGGCGTTCGAGTTTTGATAAAATAGTAAATAATACATTAAAATGATGATCCTGCTCATTTCCGACAACATATACCGATTTGTCGCATTTGAAATCCTGGTACTTCAGATCGGCAGTGCCGAGGTCCTGTGTCATGTATACGGAGGTGCCGTCAGGACGCAGCAGCAGTTTGTCGTCCAAACCGTCATTTGACAGGTCTGCCCATACGGAACCGTCTTCTTTTTTGTAAAAAAACTTTTTCTCAAGGCCTTCAAATACAATGTCCTTGCCAAGAAGATAGGTTTCAGATTCGTGGTAGGTTTTATCAAAATTCACGCCCATTTTACGATAGGTGATATCAAAACCTTCGTATACCCATCCATTCATCTTTTTCCACAATCCGACAACTTCGGAGTCATTGTTTTCCCATTTCTGCAGCATCTCGCGGGCTTCAACCATTATCGGGGCATTTTTCTCTGCTTCTTCTTTTGGCGTCCCCTTTTGAATTAATGCTTCAATTTCTTTTTTATATTCCTTATCAAAGCGTACATAATAATTACCGATGAGGTGATCGCCTTTAATGCCGGAGGAGATCGGCGTTTCATTATTTCCAAATTTCTGATAGGCGAGCATTGATTTACAGATGTGGATCCCTCTGTCGTTAACCAGGTTCACCTTTGTGACGTTATACCCGGCAGCTTTCAGTACCTCAGCAACCGAATACCCTAGAAAGTTATTCCGGAGATGACCCAGGTGCAGAGGTTTGTTGGTATTCGGGGAAGAATATTCAATGACAATATTTTGGGATCTGTCAGGCAGGAATCCGAATTTCTCATCACACAGAATAGATTTAAACACCTGCAGCCAGGTATCCAGACTGATCGTCAGGTTAAGAAAACCTTTTACCACATTAAAATCCGATATGATGTCGGACTTTTCTTTCAGGAAAGAGCCTATAATGGCACCGGTTTCTTCAGGGCTTTTTCTGGAAAAACGGGTATAGGGAAAGGTGACAAACGTGAAATTTCCTTCAAATTCTTTTCGTGTAGGCTGAAGGTTTATCTCTTCAGATTTTATGGAAAAATCGAATAATTCCGAACATGCATACGATATATCCGATTTGAGTTTTGTTTCGAGATTCATTGTAATCTTCCTGACTTAAATGTTTGAATTAAAAAAACTAATAATTTAAGGTTGCAAAGATTACAAAATAATACCAATATTGCACTTCTATTTTAAAAAGTTGCCTTAAATGAAGCGTTACGAAGATCTGATCGATCAAACATTTGATTTTCCTACGGAAGAATTTAAAGTAAAAAACCATCAGTTATTCTTTCATGATATCCCTTTGATGGATATTATAAAAGAATACGGGACACCTTTAAAGCTGAGTTATCTTCCGAAAATCGGTCAAAACATTAAAAGAGCCCGGAAAATGTTTCGCAAGGCGATGAAAAAACATAAGTATCAGGGCCAGTATATTTATTGTTATTGCACCAAATCTTCTCATTTCAGTTTTGTGCTTGAGGAAGCGCTCGAACAGGGAGTTCATCTCGAAACGTCCTCTGCGTATGATCTGGATATCGTGAAAAAACTCTATGAGAAAGGGAAGATCGATAAAAACACCCTGATCATTTGCAATGGGTTTAAGCGGCCACTTTACAAAGAAAATATCGCTGAACTGGTTAATGACGGATATAAAAACTGTATTCCGATACTGGATAACCTGAATGAACTGGAATATTATGTCGAAAATGTTCATAAACCCCTTCAGCTAGGTATACGGGTAGCGGCAGACGAAGAGCCGAACTTTGAATTTTATACCTCCAGGCTGGGAGTACGGTATAACGATGTCATGAGCCTTTATAAAAATGACATCAAAGAGAACAAGAACCTGAAGCTCAAAATGCTGCACTTTTTTATTCACTGGGGGATAAGCGATTCGGCCTATTTCTGGAGTGAACTCAGCAGGTTTATTTTTAAATATTGTGAACTCAAAAAAGTCTGTCCCGAGCTGGACACCATCGATATAGGCGGCGGTTTTCCGATAAAAACTTCCCTTCAGTTTGATTATGACTACGAATACATCACTGATCAGATCGTACAGAATGTAAAATGGATCTGTGACCGGTCGCATGTCCCCACACCAAACATCGTAACTGAATTCGGTTCGTATACGGTTGGCGAAAGTGGTGCCACCATCTATTCGGTGCTGGATCAAAAGCTCCAGAATGACAAGGAGCTGTGGTATATGATCGACGGATCCTTCATCACCCATATTCCCGATTCGTACGGGATAAACCAAAAATACATCATGCTGGCGATCAACAACTGGGATGACATGTATCATAAGGTAAACATCGGGGGACTGACCTGCGACAGTCTCGACTATTACAATTCAGAAGCCCACACTTCCGAAGTGTTCCTTCCGAAGATGACCAATGGTGACCCGCTGTACATCGGATTTTTCCATACGGGAGCCTATCAGGAATCCATAGGAGGGTACGGAGGACTGCAACATTGCCTTATTCCTGCACCTCAGCACATTATCATCGATAAGGACGAGGAAGGAAAGGTCTCTACCAGGCTTTTTGCTCCCGAACAAAAGAGCGAAGATATGATGAGGCTGCTGGGGTTTTAGGGCATAGAGCGTAGAGCAGAGGGCTTAGCGTTTGATTTAGAGCAGATTATCTCAATACTTACATACTTCGCTTACCCCCTCAGCGTGCATATGTTGCAAAAGCGCGCCAGCGACAAGATGGTCCGACCACCCCAAAGAAGCTAGCGCGCATATGTTATGCGTGCTGACAGTGAAAGGAAGGGAAAAATCAGGCAATTGCATTGCCGGTTCGGATAAGAGTAAAAAAGAAAAGAAGGAGCAAAAAAAGTTTGATCAGAAGAGGAAGTTGATTGAAACAAAGAGGAGATTGATGATAGATCGTGGAAGACACGCTTTGCAAAAGCGCGCCAGCGAGTGGACTCCAATTGACCTAAGAGAAGATCCATACAAAAAAATAATTCAAGACCTTAAAGTAGCACATCTATATAATAGAGGTCGAGTACCTCAATGGATGTATGACCAATATCCAGATGGCTTCAGAATTCAGGATGTATTCGATATGTCAACTATTAATACAAATGGAACAGGTTGGGAAAATTATTCTGGTGGTGTGTTAGCACCAACTTATAAATTTCGAAATAAAGATTTTACGATTGATTTACATTCGGTATCTTTTAAATTAGGAGACGTAATAATAAAAAATATGGAAATTAATATTGTTGACAATTCAGATTATTTTGCTACACATAAAATATGCACAATAAATTATTATAGTTCCGGAAAAAATCTTTGGTTAGCGGCAAGTAAATTTTTAAATACGTACTAAAATGTTTGAACATATACAAAGTAGATTCATTCTTATATGCCTTATATTATTTATTATAGGGTGTGATAATAGAAATAATGAAGACTTGATAGTTTTCTTTGATCAATTAGGGTATAAAAAAGCTGAAGCATTTAAAAAATTACAACTGTCTTTTGATAATTTCTTAGATGTTAATTTTAAAAATAAAAAAAACAGGAATGAAAAAATACAATCTTATTTAGAGAGTATTAATAATGATAATTTTCAAAAGATATTTAATTTCAATATTAAGTCAATAAAGAATGCTCTTAAAGAAATGGAGATTTCCGGATTGCGAAAAGATATATATTTATATTCTGATGAACAGTATGATGGAAATTATGATTTTGAAGAGTTTATACTTGAAAGTAATAAGAATCCAATTGATTCTAATTCAACAAGTTTAGAATTTCATGATTATTTTATTGAAGATTCACTAGTATTATATAACATGAAAACAGAAAAGAATCTTGATGATATAAAAGATGTAGCAGCTAATATTTATTTTAATAAAAATGGTTTATT
>JBNKDZ010000303.1:0-2456 GCA_050288525.1 Cyclobacteriaceae bacterium | reverse complement strand
TGTTCAAAATCCATTTTTCCATTATTCTCGACTTGTGAGAGCCAGGAGGAATATTCAATGCCCGTCAGGATCAGCCATATAATTTGTATAGCAGATCTGTATTCTTCAGGTGACAGGTCAGGAAATCGTTCAGATACATATTCGGGAATCTTCTCATCATCCCATGTTATTCGTTCGAATAATTCACTAAGCATGATATCTTTCCCTTTAATTTTTAAACCCTGACCGGTTATCTGATCTTCTTCATTCGTTTTATTGCCCCATTCGATATTATCAACATTGTACCACATCTCATTAGGAGTGGATCCATGCAATAAGAAAGCAGTCCTAAGATCTTCTGAAACTTCAGATAATTTTTCTTCTTCCTGAAAAGCCAGTGAATACTTTTTCAAAAAGTGTAATAATACTTGTTTTCCGCTTGGCATATTTTCTATTCTTTTCGATAAATGTAGCAACCTGCTTCTGACGGATGATCCTGAACGAGGTCGTCTTTATTTTCTTTCCGGATAAGGTTTATGATCAGAAAATCACCTGCGGCAGCCATGGTAAAAAACATCCCAAAGATCAATATCCCCAAATTACCGGTCAGTATAGCAATAACAGATGGTACAAATCCTAAAATAATAGCCGGCATTATTGCCCCCATAATGTAATGTTTCACTTTCAGAGGTTCCTTACAATGGCAGTAGGGTGTTAACATCTTCCACAATACTCCGAATTTGATTGATTTAAATCCTTGTTTCGCATACCGGGCCCAGGTAATCCCGTGAATCAATTCATGTACCACAATACCAGTGATCATTATTCCGAACAACAAGAAAATCCCAATCCCAACACCCTTAGGCCCGATTATATCCGTATAAGCCTTTAAGTCCAATTCAGGATCCCAGATTAAATAATAGGGCAAGCCAAAAAGTATTCCGATGGGAATCAATATCAGAAAAGCAAAAATATTTGCCCAAACCAAATTAATGGTCAGTTTTTCTTTTGTGTAGTTTTCCGGTTTTTCCATAGCATTATAAAATTTTCGCAGATCTTTGTGCCAGCTTATGACAAAAATCCTGTTCCAGATGGCCCGAATGTCCTTTTATCCAGTTGAATTCAATGAATTTATTTTCGCTCAAAGCATCAATCTGCTGCCAGTGATCGGCAAATTTCACTTTGCTCCCATACGCTGTCTGCCAATCGTTGTTTCGCCAGAAATGGATCCATTGCACCATCCCCCGGATTACAAACCGGCTATCGGTATTTATCTGTATTCTGTCAATTGATTGCAACCGTTTCAATCCATCCAATACAGCTAAAAGCTCCATCAAATTACTCCCTCCACCCGAAAACGAACGGCTGTAAACTTCCTGTCTCCCATCGACATACTGAATGATCCCGCCATATCCCGATTGCTTTGTTTGTGCCGCAAATGATCCGTCGGTATATATTTTGTTTATATCTTCCGATTCTTCCCGTTCGCTGGTAATCTTAATATTCCCGTTCCTTCTATCCATCCGTATAAACCGGAAATAATCTTCTTCCTTTAAAAAATTGAACCCGTCGATAAATACACAATTGATTTTCTGTCCGACTGAAAAATTGCCTTTTATAGCTGAACGGATGACTTTGTCAAACTGAAATTGATAGGCACAGATCAATTCGGAAAGGCCATTTATATCTTCAAATACAAGTTTCCTGCTAACCGGATTATAGCTGAAGCGCACCGAATTTGAAGCATTGCCAGCACAACATCTGATATCCGATCCGGTGATCGATTCAATCGTTAAAGACAGCTTCTCTGTTTTCATCCGGCACTCATTAAATACAGCATCACAATAAAAGTAGAGCAAATTCAGCTCTTTTAAAAATGCTGACCGCTCATTTTTGTCTGATAACGAATGCTCAGCGGACTCTCCTATACCTTTTCCAACGTTTCAGATCTTATGCGTTTCCTATGGCATAACATCACTAAGCAATACGATTCCGATGGCTTCTTCACCCCTTCCTGAGTAAAGAAGGTATTCTGTCCCATCAATATCAGTAAATAAATAAGGATCCCTGAGCTGTCGAACACCTGTAGCACTTCCAATACCCGACATTTCGAGTGGAAGATCAACACCTTCCCAGTCATATTCAGGCTCCATAACCGTAACAGGGCTTGTTGCTGTCAGATTATAGATGCCTTTCGAAAAATCGATGGTTGAGAACTCTATACGTTCAGGTGTCTGGAAATACCTGCTATAATAAATTTCCACAATATCCCCTTTAACCACCACGGAATTGTGCCTTAACTTGGCATCAAAAGCATCAAACGGCCCACCGATATTATCCCAGGGATTAAAACCGGATATAAACTCCCAAAGTCCGCCATTTTCAATGATATTGACTTTATTTTGTCCAGGAGGGGGATTTACCCAGGGATTTTCCGGGTCACGTGCTTTGTACAATTTCCCCTCGGTGGCAAATGC
>JBNKDZ010000302.1:0-10399 GCA_050288525.1 Cyclobacteriaceae bacterium | reverse complement strand
AAGGAGAAGTGGTTCGGTGTATGAAATAAAAAACCGTAACGTAATATTCATTTTTAATTAAATATTACGTTACGGTTTTCAAAAATCTTATTTGTTTACCTGCCCTATCTCACAAAATCCCCTGGCAGGAATACACATTTAAATTCTGTTTAATACCCTAATTAACTAATTGCCCCTTCAGGACATTCATCAATACAGGCACCGCAATTAGAGCATTCGTCCGGATCAATAACCGCTTTATCATCTTTCAATGAAATAGATTCTGACGGGCATGCATCAACACATATACCACATCCGGTACAAACTTCAGGGTCTATTTGTGGAGTATCCATACTTTTTTAAAATTTTTAAGTTATTAAATAATTCTGTTCCTTTTGAAATGTGTCCTGCGAAAACACGGAATCAACCCGATTTTTATTTCACAAAAACCACTTCCAATTTAACCGGCTAAAAGTAATTCCTTTTTTTTAAACTGTAAAGCATCAATCCTTCTTAATACTTGCATTCCTGATATAAATCAGATTTTGAGCCTGCAATTTTTACTATTGTGTAAACAAACCCTGTTAAAAGTTAAACATCCTGGTGACAGCATTTGGTTTTTGATGAGAAGATAAAAGACATTTTCGATTAACATTAATAGATTTTCACAGGTAAAACCGATTATTATATAAAAAAAACATTAAAAGTGTGATCTTTAGGTTTAGATTGTAATACTTGATGTTATGATGGATGTACTTACATATGTTCTGAAAAATTTCCGGCTGTTCTATGAGTACGATACCACGATAGGCTATGGGGCTACTAAAGATGCCTATGTTCTGATCGCACGTCATGTTAACGATTCTTTTTTTTCGGAGCATACAGATATGGACAAAAACCATGTTGTTTGGAAAGAATGGAAAGGAAAGATGATCCCTTTTTGTTTCGGACACGACGACCGGCAGGATATTATTTCAACCGATAAAAATGCCATCCGGATAAACTATGACATCATTGCTTCTGCCTTTTATTTTCTTAGTGGCTGGAATGAATATGTCAGCGATCAAAAAGACCAATTTGGTCGTATCACCTTCAATCACAGCATCATTAAAGATCTGGATATTGGTCATATCCCGGTAGTAAATTATTATTTCGATATACTTTATGAAGCCCTGTGCCGGGCTGGTTCCGGTAAAGTACGGTCATTATGGAACGATCATGACTTCGCTGTTTCTGTCACTCATGATATTGATGACTGCCGGAGTGCCTGGCTTGAAGGTGCTTTCAGCGAATTCAAGAAGTTTCATTTCCTCACAGTGATAAAATTGATATTTAAAAGGCTCTTCGGTAAAGATGCCTGGTTCAATTTTAAAGAGATCTCCGAACTCGAGCAATCATTAGGAGCATCTTCTTCCTTTTATTTCCTGCCCCTTAAAGGAAAAACCGGTAATTGGAAAAATGCAGATTACAACATTAAGAGCAACGATATCAGGAATATCATTCGCTATTTACTGGAAAAAGGTCATGAGATCGGCATTCATGGCAGCTTTGGAACGCATGATGCAGTTGAAAAGTTCGCAGAAGACATACACCTGCTCGGTACCCCGGATATCACAGGCAACAGGTTTCATTTCCTTATGTTCGATCCGTTAAAAACCACCGAAGTACTCGAAAAGAACAACGTAAAATACGATACGACCCTGGCTTTTTCAGAACAAATCGGATTTCGTCGTGGCACCTGCCATCCGTTTTACCTCTATGACTTTAAAAACAAGCGCTCTTCGAATGTTCTGGAAATCCCGCTGATCGCTATGGATGCAACATTGTTTTACCCGAAATATATGGGCATTACGAAAGAAGAATCTGTTGAACATATAAAACAGTTGATTGATGAAGTATCCAAATTTAACGGGGTATTTACAATTCTCTGGCACAACACCTATTTTTCACCATATAAATATTCAGGATGGAAAGAGGTATTTATTGAAATACTACAATATTGTAAACAAAATAATGCCTTGTTAACAAACGGAAGAACCATATATGAACGGATCACAAAGCGATAAACACAGCATTCTAATCCTTGACGGAGACCGTAAAAACTCCCTGGCTATTGTCCGGCATCTGGGAAAAACAAAAAAATACATACTGGATGTCGTGTCGTACAACAAACATTCAATCGCTTTTTATTCAACATATACCGCTAAAAAACACCTGACCGCCAATCCGGCCAAAGATCCGGAACAATTCCTGAAGGATATCCTGACAATCCTTTCTGAAAAAAGGTATGTAACCATCCTACCTGTGTCGTATATCAGCTATCAGATCTGTGCTGCCAATAAAGAAAAAATACAACAACACACGCATATTACCATAAGTTCTTATGAGAACATCAGACTTGCTTCCAGTAAAGTTGCCACCTACGATCTGGCAGAAAAAATTGGGGTCCCCTACCCTAAGGTTTTTCATCTGAGTAGCCTGGACGATATTCATAATCTACAACCGGAATACCCCTGTGTTATTAAAGCTCCCTTCGAAGCAGGAAAAAATATTGTTGAATATGCATCAAACAATAGTGACCTGATCCGGAAGTACCATTCGGTATGTAAAAATCATGATTTTAAAGGTGTTTTACCCATCGTACAGAAATACATCCACGGAGAAGGGGTTGGCTTTTTTGCTTTTTACAAAGACGGAGTGTGTAAAAACGCTTTTATACACCGCAGAATCCGGGAATATCCGGTCACCGGAGGAGCGAGTACGGTGGCTGAGAGCTTTCAGAATGAACAGATTGAAAAAGATGGTCGAAAAATCCTTGATCACCTGAAATGGGAAGGGGTAGCAATGGTAGAATTTAAAAAGGATGACACGACTGGCATTTATAATCTGATGGAAATAAATGCCAAATTCTGGGGATCACTGGATCTGGCTCTTACTGCAGGTGTTAATTTCCCCCAAATGCTCATTGACAATGCTTTGAACAAAGACATTTCTCCTGTTGAAACGATAAAAAACATACGATTCCAGTGGGTGTTGAATGGTGATCTCTTTAATATTATGGAGCGCCCCTGGCATATCTTTTCCTTTATTAAAGATCTGTTTATAGCAAAAAATGATGTTTATATTCGTGATCTGAAACCAAATTTGTTTCAACTGCTGTATATTCCGTTACATTATTATAAAAAGTGGTTTACGTGATTATAGACTTCCATACACATACCCATCATTCGTTTGACAGTATGATGAAACCGGCAAAGATCCTTCGTCTGGCAAAAAAACGGGGACTTGATGGCATTGTAATTTGCGACCATAACACCATCAAAGGAGGTCTGGAAGCTCAAAAATTAAATCAGGACCCTGCATTTCACGTCATTGTCGGAGCCGAAATAGCTACAGATGCCGGAGATATAACCGGTATTTTCCTGACGAAAGAGATACAATCAAGGAAGGTGGAAGAAGTGGTTAAAGAAATCAAACGTCAGGGAGGCAAAGTCATACTCAACCATCCTTTTTACGGACATGACCTTTCGAAAATTGATTATTCCAAAATTGATTTTATCGAAGGGTACAATGCCCGGCTCACTGCAAAACAAAATGACCAGGCCGTTAAACTGGCAAAAAAACATGCAATACCCGTCATCGGGGGAAGCGATGCACACCTGTATAATGAAATCGCCAATTGTTTCACAGAGGTTACGGACATCCGGACATTACTACCTGTTAAAACACAATGCAGGTACTCTTCAAAACTAAATTATATTTTCAGCCAATACATTAAAGCCTGGAAGAAGAAACGCTTAAATGTTTTTATTTCAGCCTCCGCCATTCTCACAAAACACCTCTTTAGTGGAAAGTGGAAAGTGTGAAAGTGGAAAGGTGGCCTTCGGCCACTTGTTTTGCCCTTGACAGTAAACTGCCCGTTTATTATCTTTTCCCAAGAAAGTGGTTAAGGAAATATCCCGAATCCATTTACACACTTTTCAGGCTCAACTTTTAACTTTCCACTTTTAACTTTCCACTTTTAACTTTCCACTTTTAACTTTCCACTTTTAACTTTCCACTTTTAACTTTCCACTTAAAATTGTCCTGAGGATCTTACCAAAGCACCGGCTTCCAATTTATCAAAAGAATCTACGATTACCTGACCGTCAATAGCTGTAATTCGTAACTGAAACGGCCCGTCACTTCCAAATCCTCCGTAATCAGTATAGACACCCCAGCCTTCCCGTTGAAGTTTATGCCAGTCTTTATATTTCGCGTTTTTTACCTCGACAGACTTCAAAGGCAAGGCTATATTACGGACCCAAAAACTGACCCAGTAGGGATGAATTTTCTCACGAAACTGATAATAAATATTCTCTCCATTGGGTGGACATTTGGTGACATGCCAGGACATATACCTGGGATATTCACCTGAGTTGAGTAATTGATAGGCCTCTGGACTAACATCTATACTATTTTTTGTAGTTACACCCCTTGTAACCACCCTAAGAATTAGCGATTTACCTTTTTCAGTAGTGATTTTTACGCAACAATCACATAGTTCACCGTTAGCAGTATGTGAGTTTTCCAGCCCGGCCAGATACCTTCCTTCTATTTGCCGGATCTTCGGTGGATACGGAGCAAATGCATTGGGCCATTTAGTCTCTTCCCAGTCAACAGGACCAAGATGATATTCTCCACCTGTATATATCTTTCCATATACACCTCCATCCGGCTGAACAACGGGTCCGGAAGGCATTTCGTCGCCTGAACAGGAAAACAGAACCAGGATAATTCCGGTATAAAAAAAGAATTGTTTCATGATCGTAATAGTTATTAATCTGGATCTTTCGTTTATAAATAAATAATAAAAAATAAAAATTTGAGATTTAACTTTTTATTAAAACGTACAAGCGCAGAAAAAAATTATAAACGTGTATTATCAAATATTAATCAATCCGTTGAATATCTGCCCCAAGTTGTCGGAGTCGTTCATCGATTTGCTGGTAACCACGGTCAATCTGTTCGACGTTGAGTATTTCACTGGTCCCGTTAGCGCTCAGGGCAGCAAGTAACAACGCTACTCCTGCTCTGATATCCGGAGAAGACATCGTTATTCCTCGTAGCTGTTGCTTACGATCCAGTCCGATCACGGTTGCCCGGTGTGGGTCGCAAAGGATTATTTGTGCGCCCATATCGATAAGTTTATCAACGAAAAACAGGCGGCTTTCAAACATTTTCTGATGTATCAATACAGTCCCCTTCGCCTGTGTTGCCACTACCAGGATAACACTCAGCAAGTCAGGCGTAAGTCCCGGCCATATGGCATCGGCAATGGTCATGATCGATCCGTCGATAAAGGTCTCCACCTCATAGGAGTCCTGTCGGGGAATGAAGATATCATCATTTATAAAATCCATATTGATGCCAAGCCGTTTAAAGGCATCCGGGATTATGCCCAGATGATCGATCCCGGCATTTTTTATGGTTATTTCAGATTGGGTGATGGCTGCGAGACCGATAAAACTTCCAACTTCAATCATATCCGGTAGAAGGGTATGTTCGGTGCCATGCAGTTCTGAAACACCTTTGATCCGCAACAGGTTGGATCCGAGGCCGGTAATTTCGGCTCCCATATTTTGGAGCATCCGGCAAAGTTGCTGGATATAAGGTTCACAGGCAGCATTGTAAATGGTGGTTTCGCCTTCCGCCATAACTGCAGCCATAATGATATTGGCCGTTCCGGTTACAGATGCCTCATCAAGGAGCATGTAGGTTCCTTTGAGATTGGAGGCGTCAATTTTGAATAAATGCTGATTATAATCGAAATCCAGTTCAGCACCAAGTTTCTGGAAACCGATAAAATGCGTATCCAGTCGTCTACGTCCGATTTTATCACCTCCGGGTTTGGGAATCTTTGCTTTCCCAAACCGGGCCAGCAGAGGTCCGAGGATCATTATTGACCCGCGTAAAGTAGCCGCTTTTACCTCGAATTCAGGTGTTTGCAGAAAATTAATATCGGGGGTTTCCGCTACAAACCGATACGTTCCGCTGTTGATCTTCGTAACTTCCACACCCAGGTCGCCCAGCAATTCGATCAGCTTGTTAACATCCCTGATGTCCGGGATGTTGTGTATGGTTACCGGCTCACGGGTAAGGAGTACTGCGCAGATCACCTGCAGAGCTTCATTTTTAGCTCCCTGTGGTATGATGGTACCACTCAGAGATTTTCCGCCGACTACTTTGAAGGAAGCCATTTAGTTTCTTCTTCTTCGTCCCTGAGAGCCCCCTTTCCGGCCTTTCTGGTTGCTGTTGGATCTGCTGTTAGTACTGCTTTTACGCTCTTTAATATTTACTTCAAAGAGATTATCCCTTCTTACTTTCTCTATATCAAATGACAGTTCATTATTTGACATCACTTTAATATTTTTCAGAACAATCTCGTCGTCGGCATTTTCCCTGTTCCAGATCGTGTGGAAACTTTTCATCAGACGTCCGATATACAAAACAGCCGCTTCTTTTTCTTCAGGATCTTCAATTTCCTTGGCTTTTTGAATGAGCAACTGAATGTTACGGCCATAATGCTTATACCTTATCTCAGAAGCCTTATACTTTAAACGTTCAGGTTTTCTGTTCAGGATATCTCTCGAGGGCACCGGGAAAGGTCCGTCAATATCAATATCGAAATCTGCCATTATATACAGATCATCCCATAATTTCTGAGAATTTTCGAGGGTTTCTTCTACTGCAGGATTGATTTGGTTCATCAAATCGACAAATACAGACGCATAAAGTGTCCGCTTCTCTTTATCTTCAATAGTTTTCAGATACTCAACCAATTTTTGAATATTCCTGCCATACTCTTTCAGGATAAGAGTTGGCCTGCTTGTGTTATAATCGTTCATTTAACTATTAATTAATTCTTTGTTTTTCTTCATCGGATTGCTTGATGAGGCATCTACTGAATGGGTTCTATTCATGTATCTTTAGTTTGGCAAAGCTAAGCAATAATGTCTTTTCTCCAAAATTATCGAACAGAACCTTTGCCTTTCGGTTCGATCCGTCCTCATCCATATTTACAACTTTTCCAAAACCAAACTTTGGGTGTTCCACACGCATTCCCGCTTTAAGATTGCTTGTATCGCTTGGAGTGAAATCAGTTGCTGTTTTATGTACATAATTTTTATTTACATGCTGATCTGTATTTTTTTGTAACCCGGAAACAAGGTTTTTTGCATACTGAGAGCTTTTAGGAGGTGTCGATCCTTGTCCCTGAATGCTGAATTTATGGTTCGTCTTGATAAAAGCCGGATCGATCTCTTCCAGAAAACGGCTGGGTTCACAACTTTTCAATCTGCCGAACCTGTACCTTGAATTGGCATAACTCAGCACCAGCTTCGATTCGGCCCTGGTTATAGCCACATAGAAAAGACGCCTTTCTTCCTCCAGATCAGCCCTTGATGACAGCATCATCTGAGAAGGGAAAAGGTCTTCCTCCATACCCACCAGATATACATTCTTAAATTCGAGCCCTTTTGCCATATGGATGGTCATCAGGGTCACTTTATCGTCGTCGTCATCATCTTCATCCACCGATGTGACAAGTGCTACTTCCTGTAAAAAAGCACCCAGATCTTTCTCTTTATTTTCCTCACTGTCAACAAATTCCTTGATGGCATTCAACAATTCCTGAACATTCTCATACCGGTTTAATCCTTCGACCGTCTTATCTTCATACAATTCCCGGAGCAAACCTGAATGTTTGGCAATATGGCTTGCCGCCTCATATGCGTCCTTATTTTTAACCACAACCATAAAACTTTTTATCATGGTAGCGAACTGATCAATGGGGGCAACGGTACGGTTTGAACTGAACTGATAGATATTACTCACCACATCCCACAAAGAAACCTTAAACTGGTCGGCTGATAAAATAATATTATCAACCGTAGTGGTACCTATCCCCCGTTTCGGAAGATTAATGATCCTTCTCAGTGCCTGTTCATCATTCTGGTTTACAACAAAACGCAGATACGAGAGAAGGTCCTTAATTTCTTTTCGTTGATAGAACGAAAGCCCTCCGATGATCTTATATTTTATGTTTACCCTGCGCAGCGCCTCTTCTATTGCTCTCGACTGACTATTTGTACGGTAAAGGATGGCGATATCCTGGTTTCGCAGCTGTTTGTTAACTTTTTCATGGAAAATCGAAGAGGCAACAATACGCCCTTCTTCATTGTCCGAATTGCATTTTAGTATTTCAATCAGTTCACCCTGTTCATTGGCAGTCCAGACATCCTTCTTTAGCTGGGCAGAGTTTTTATCAATTACGGAATTCGCTGCATTCACGATAACCTTGGTGGATCTGTAATTTTGTTCGAGTTTAATAACGCGCAGATCCGGAAAGTCTTTCTCAAAATTCAGGATATTCCGGATATCAGCACCCCGGAAGGCATAAATACTCTGTGCATCATCCCCCACCACACATATATTCTGGTGTACAGCAGATAACTTTTTGGTTATCAGATATTGTGAAAGGTTGGTATCCTGAAACTCATCCACCAACACATATTGAAAACGATGCTGGTATTTATGTAAAACTTCAGGTTTGTCTCTAAAAAGTACATTGGTATTAAAGAGCAGATCATCAAAATCCATGGCCGAAGATTTGAAACACCGCTCACAATAGATGCGGTAAAGACGTCCCATCTCCGGTTTCATTGCACTCTCATCATCAGCCTTTATGGTCGGATTATGATTGTATTCCTGCCAGGATATCAGCCTGTTTTTTGCTCCTGAGATCCTGTTAAGTACTACAGATGGTTTATAGATCTTATCATCCAGATTCAGTTCTTTTACAATATTTTTTATAAGTGACTTCGAATCCTCGGTATCATAAATGGTGAAATTACTGGGATAGCCTATATGTTCGGATTCCGTACGTAGTATTCGTGAAAAAACTGAGTGGAAAGTCCCCATCCAGATATTTCGGGCCTCAGTACCTACAATAGACTCAATCCTTTTACGCATTTCACCGGCTGCCTTGTTGGTAAAGGTCAGTGACAGAATACGAAAAGGGTCAACATTGTGGGTTTGGATAAGATGCGCAATACGAAAAGTAAGTACCCGGGTCTTGCCCGATCCGGCCCCCGCCACGACCATACAAGGTCCTTCCGTATTTGTTACTCCTTCGTGTTGTGGTTCATTCAAACTATCCAGATATTCCATCCCGTAAAATTATCTTATATCAAAACTTGCTCTATTTCAATCAGACCAGATTCTATGTTTGGTGTTTATTCAATATTCAAAAAAATCCTATCCGAATCTATAAACAACATATCCTAATGAAAGCCCGGCAAATTTATTACACATATATGTTATTAAGAATTTGTTTAGTCAAATATTTACAACATATTTTCCATCTTTGTTGTTTCTCTTCTGGGACAAATATAACGAAATGATTCTGTTAAGATAAACCAAAATGATAGTAATTGACAAAACAGTAATTTCAGATGACATCGCCGACAATTATTTTGTTTGTGATATAAGTAAATGCAAAGGAGGATGTTGTGTGGAAGGCGATCTTGGAGCACCGCTTGAAGACGATGAAATTGAAATTCTTGAAAATTTATACGACAAAATTGAACCTTATCTGAACGAAGAAGGAAAAAAAGCCATATCTCAGCAGGGGAAATATGTTTTTGATGAGGACAAAGAATATTCAACTCCCACTATAAACGGCAAAGAATGTGCCTATGCCATATACGATGACAATGGCATCCTTAAATGCGGTATCGAAAAAGCCTGGGAAGAAAAAGCCATCAAATTCCGAAAGCCCATATCGTGTCATCTCTATCCGATCCGCGTAACAAAATACGATTCCTACAACGCACTCAACTACGACCGTTGGGATATCTGTATTGATGCCTGTGCTCTGGGCAAAAAACTTAAGCAACCCCTGTATGTATTCCTGAAAGAACCCCTGATCCGCAAATTCGGACGGCCATGGTATAACAAACTCCTGAAAGTCCTTAAAGAACAGGTGAATGAAGTGAAAAGTGGAAAGTGAAAAGTGGAAAGTGGAAAGTGAAAAGTGGAAAGTGGAAAGTGAAAAGTGAAAAGTGGAAAGTGGAAAGTGGAAAGTGTGCCCATTAACACAACGATAGGCAAATACGACATTTATTGATTATACAAGTTGATATAACATATTGAAAATTTTTATAACAGAGATGCCGGGAATAAAAGAGACCATAATTTATTTGATAGCTGTCGTATTGGTTATTAATTCATGCAGTCATGATAATCAGGATAAGCTGTCTCCTGAAAATATTGCTCCGTATTTAAATGGTGAATGGGCTTATAAAGGCTTTTATAGAAATGATTCTCTTATCACATACAATGTTTCAAACACGAAGTATTATAATTCAGACTCAAAATT
>JBNKDZ010000301.1:0-12977 GCA_050288525.1 Cyclobacteriaceae bacterium | reverse complement strand
CAACAGCTTCCCTGATATTATCCTCGTTTACATCTGCAATGGCGGGCGCCGAATTGGTAAAATGTGCCTGCAAATCTATCGATTCGTTGTCAGAAACACCTGCCTGACATATATTATAATCATGAAAGAACCGTATTCCCTGAAATTTGGTAGTACTGTTAAATATTGGTGCGGAGTCAAATGCATATCCGTTGCCTTTATGAAGGCTCAGGTAGGCATTGTCCTGTGTAGCAAAAACATCCTCAATCCCGTCCCCATCAACATCGCCCACAGCTACATTTTGATCAAACCCTCCTGTCTGATGGCATTCGTTGTCACAGCCTGAAGTTCCTGAGGTATTCGGGGGATAACCTGACACCACTGAACCATTCATATTAAAGGCTATAATCAGGTCTTCCTGGACTCCGCTGCTTAAGGCATTGGAGGTGACAGCAATTAATTCCAATTGCCCGTCATCATCAATATCTCCGGCTGCCAGTGAACGCATTTCGTCTCTCCACTGTACAGGAAATTCAGGAAGGAGGTTCCCGTTTTTATCCCAGGCATAGATGTTTCCTCTGCTTGCGGCAGCTATCTCCAGTCCGGCTACGGCAGGAACAAGGTCAGCAACAACAGGAGATGCCCAGATTCTTCCCTGTGCAGGCACTTTGAAAACCACATCTCCATTCAGATGGTAGACTACCAGCAAATTCTCCCGGGCAATGACAATCTCTTTTTCACCATCATTATCCAGATCTGCAATTGCAGGTGATGCCAGCCATCCTTCATGATAACGGTCACTGAGAGAAGCCAGCAATTCGGGCTTGGCAACCTTCTGAAAACTGGTATCAGGTCCCGGTTGACTTACCGGAGGCGGAGGATTCATGCCCCCATTCTGAACAATGTCATTCTCAGGTGAGCTACACATTGAACATAGAATAATCATGAGCACGACAAACCATGCAGTTATATTTTTCATACCTGAAATACGTGTTATATGGTAAAAAATCTAATCTTTCAAGTACCAACGCATAAACTGCAGATAAATTCTTTCAAGTGTAAATATTTATAACAAAAAATATTGGTTATACTGAAATATAAAAGATGAGATGTTATTTGGTGTCATTATTGGAATTACAGCAGTTTTTTCTCAATTCCTGCATGTTATTGGTCATTTTCTGTAATAATTTAAGTAGCTGTTGTTGTTCTTCGTCTGCCAAAATATTTAACGTATCATTAAAATATTTATCATTATTAAAATGGATGGTATGAGATGCTTTCTCACCAGCCTTTGTAAGACTTAACAATGCTTTCCTTCGGTTTTCTGAGGGGATATTGCGATCTACCAGACCTATATTTACCAGGCCATCTACGGTACGGCTTACGGTGCTTTTATCCAAATAAAGATTATTGGCGAGTTCGGATACAGATATCTGCTTTTTATTTTCAATCTCCAGCAATGTATGACACTGGGCTAATGTTACTCCTCCGCAACAAGAAAGACTATTCTGAAAATAAAGTTCCCGCTCAAGCCGTCTGATAACATCTCTGAATTGTCTTATAAAATCAATATCCATACTATGTTTTGAATTTTGGGGTGAATATACAAATTAAGAACAAGAACCATCACATCCGCAGGCAGGTTCTGTTTTCCTGATAAATCCATAGATAACAGCTGTTGCACACCCCACACCGCTATTTACCGTCAATGCTTCTGTTTTACAATTGAGTGCACATGCGCCACACTCCATACAGGCATCTAACCTTTCAATGACAACTTTACGTTTCTCCATCCTGAACACGCGGTGCGGGCATACATCAATACATAGGCCACATCCTGTACATTTAGAAGGTTCGTATTCCAGGGATACAACATTTTTGAGATATATCTGATCCATTTTTAATGAAATTTTGAAATGATAAACAACACAAATCCTATAGCGAATATTCCGATCTGTGCAGGAATGAACAAACGGAGTTCTTTCTTCACTCCGGACAAGGATGTATAGGTACTTGAACCTGTAAACTGCATAGCCAGATAAGATGATATTGAAATGTAAACCATAAAGCTCCCGATTAGGTACAGACCCGAACCATCGATCAATCCAGAAAACCATAACAATCCAAAGGAAAGAATGCCTGCAATTATCCCTTTTCCGGCAAAATATCTGAAAGGAAGCCAGGGAAGGAATAAAGGAGATAGTATTGTTCCGGAAATATAACTGCCAAGAACGATGAACATGCCACTTATCCAGTTTTTACTGATTATTGCGAATGAGTAGCTTCCTGAAGAGAATCCCGACACAAGAATGATCAATGCCAGCGCCACAATAAGGTATTTCAGATAATTTGTGAATTCTACCGGAGTGAGGATAAGCCGGTCAACCATGTTGAAAGATATGGTACGTTCTGTTTCTGATTTTTGGTAGCCATTATGCACATATTTATTTATATCCGATGCCTGTACCGGACCGAATCTAACTTTAAAACCGGTTGCATCTTTAACTTTATGCGCAGATACTCCGGGAGCTCCCAGTTGGGGTACAATCACTTTACGATGGTCCACCTGACCGGATAAATTTGTTTCCCGGATCCGGTTTATGAGTTCTTCTGTCCCGAATGTCCCTTTTCCAGCTGCACACCATACATTTACACCCTTTGTATCCAGCACCAAAATCCAGGCATCCAGACCTTCCAGCTCTCTGCGAAGTATGTCAAAACTCAATTTGTAGTTTGCCGAGACAAACACATCCGCATCCCTGCCGGGCGACCCGATCCGGTACAGTCCCGGCTTTACCAGGTAATTATTTCTCCCATATCCGGCACGAACCTTTATCATACCCAGATAATCCCCGAAACGCCATCTATGATCTACAGACCTGACTTCAGGTGCATTCTGGCTTCCATTGCCATTACATGTATTACATTTCATAATATTGTATTTTACAAGTGTTGTATTTAGCAACTATTGCAAAATACAACTTACGTTTTTGAGATCAAAATATTATTTTAAAAATAAATCAGATCAGGCTTGTTCTTGTAAGCACTACAATTACAGATCTTAATATTGTGAATCAGAAACTATTTTGTTGAATTCCGGGACAGAATCTCCTTTCGGTTTTCTCAGGATAATTTTCTTTAACAGTTATTGCTGTTGGTGTAGAGCTTTTCCAAAGTCGATAACTTTGGAAAAGGGGTTTATGTGTTGTTTTTGGTTGAAGATTCGAACAAGGTTAGTCAAGAACATACCTCCACGAGCCATTTTTTTGCTTTTTCCAGATAGTGCGGAATGTTCCGGACCATTCGACTGTTTGTCCGGTGCTGTCGACAGAAGAATTTTTAAATTTCCCATACGTAAATCCCATGTCTCCGGAAGCTGAGACATCCACAAAATCCGGTTTCCAGCTAAGACTGGCCTGATCCCAGAACGGTGTATCATAATAATCCCTGATGCCCTCTTTTCCGATTACCGGTGCCGGATTCCGGATGATTCTGGCGCTGTCATCAGCAAAATGGTAAAAGGCTTCAGCGATACCGGCTTCCTTAGCCATTTGGGCAAATTGACGTTCTGTTTCAACGATTTCCTTTTTACATTGTTCGATATCAACCTTTGGTGCGCAGGAGCTGATAAGCAGGATCAGAATAATAACTGTTCGTGGCATAGTATGATTATTTAAGTATCCTGTCTCAATAAACAAAAAAGTCTTCAGGTTTAAAACACCTGAAGACTCAAATAACTATTTCTTTTACAAGATATTACAGATCTCTTACGGCGCCTTTATCGGCAGAGGTAACCATTTTTGCATATACCTGAAGCGATTTGGAAACATTTCGTTCCCTTGCTTCCGGTGTAAAAGCGGCATCACCTCTTTGTTTCTGGGTACTCCTTCGTTTTTCCAGCTCTTCTTCTGATACCAGTACGTTAATAGCTCGTTCCGGAATATTGATTTCTATGATGTCACCGTTCTGTACTAACGCAATATCCCCGCCGGCAGCTGCTTCAGGAGAGACATGTCCGATCGACAACCCCGAAGTACCTCCTGAGAATCTTCCGTCAGTGATAAGTGCACATGACTTGCCAAGACCTTTTGATTTGATGTACGAAGTAGGATACAACATTTCCTGCATCCCCGGGCCTCCTCGTGGTCCTTCATATCGGATAACCACAACATCCCCTGCTTTTACTTTTCCTCCAAGGATACCATCATTGGCAGCTTCCTGTGATTCAAATACTACGGCAGGCCCTTTAAATAAGAAAATCGATTCGTCAACACCAGCCGTTTTGACAACACAACCATCCTTGGCGATATTTCCGAAAAGGATCGCCAGTCCACCATCTTTGTTGTAACAATGATCGATATCGCGAATACACCCGGCGGCCCTGTCAATATCCAGTTCTTTATACACAGACTTCTGACTACCCATCTTTGTGCTTTTCACGCCGGCCGGAGCGCTGCTAAACACATCAACAGCCTCTTTTTCAGGAGAAGACACAGTTATATCATATTTTTGAATAGCTTCTTTAAGACTCAGAAGATCAACACGACCTGTGGAAGTATCAATTAAATCCTTTTTTGCTAATTCATTCATAATACCCAGGATACCTCCTGCCCTGTTGACATCCTCAACATGGTAGGCAGAACTCGGAGCTACCTTGCACAATACCGGCACATTTCTTGAGAGTTTATCGATGTCTTTCATGGTAAAATCAACCCCTGCTTCATGCGCCACAGCAAGGATATGTAATACAGTATTTGTTGAACCTCCCATAGCAATATCCAGGGCCATAGCATTCATAAATGCCTTTCTGGTAGCTATCGAACGGGGTAATACCGATTCATCCCCGTCGTAATAGTACCGTTTGGTATTTGTAACGATCTGTTTCGCTGCCTTTTCAAAAAGCAACTTTCTGTTTTCATGTGTTGCCACAATTGTTCCGTTTCCGGGAAGTGCCAATCCTATTGCTTCATTCAGGCAGTTCATGGAGTTTGCGGTAAACATTCCTGAGCAGGAACCGCAGGTTGGACATGCTTCCCGTTCAATTGCATAAATATCTTTTTCCGGGACATTATCGTCAGCAGCCATTACCATGGCATCCACCAGGTCATATTTTTTCTTGTCTATCACACCGGCTTCCATCGGTCCTCCTGAAACAAAGACGGCAGGGATATTTAACCTCATAGCAGCCATAAGCATACCAGGTGTGATCTTGTCACAGTTACTAATACAGATCATAGCATCTACTGTATGTGCATTACACATATATTCGACACTGTCGGCAATCAGGTCTCTTGAGGGCAGGGAGTACAACATTCCGTCATGCCCCATGGCAATACCGTCATCAATAGCGATGGTATTAAATTCAGCTGCAAAGCATCCCTCCTGTTCGATCATTTTTTTCACTTCCTGGCCAATTTCATGAAGATGTGTATGACCCGGAACAAATTGTGTAAAAGAGTTGACAACCGCGATGATCGGTTTATCCATTTGTTCCTCTTTCATACCTGTTGCCCGCCAAAGACTCCTGGCACCTGCCATTCTACGGCCTTCCCGTGAAGTAGCGCTTCGTAGTTTTCGTTGCATAATCGAACTTTATTTAGTTTTAATTAGTTTTGAAAAGCCCTCAACAGTGCTTTTCTGTTATATTCAGATCTTATGTATCCTTTACAATAAATCCGGCCAAAAGGTTGCCTTATTTAAAAAGGAGAACAAATGTATCAGTTTATTTTTAAAATTGACAAGGGGTTTTTAATATTTTGCCCGACCGGAACCTTTATTGGAATGGTTATAAATACACGATTAAAAAAATCAACGGTATAAGAATACCTGCCAGCACAAACCAGATCCCTCTTTTTTTCAGGCCATTTTTTCCTTTCAGCACAAAAAGTCCGGTGACTGCCAGCAATATCAATCCTGCTGCAAACAGATCTGAGAACCAGGTCCATAAAAACTTCGCATGGTTGTAATGAAGATAATTCACTTCAAAAAACACGTTTCTCCTGCTGATCGTTTCGATCTGCCCTTTTCCGGAAAGGATATTGATTGTCAACGAACCCCCATCCAGAAATACCTTGAGGGTTTCTTTTGCCGGGTAATAATGTTTTTTATAGTCATTGTCAGCATTCAGAACCTCCAGTATCTGTTCGACCTCTTCACGGGTCATTTTTTTATGCAGATCTTCCGCAGGTACTGATATTTCTTCATTCCGGATTACATAATTCGGATCCCAGTCATTTATATGGTTTAAAGCAATGCCCGACAATCCGTAGATCACACACATTCCGAAAAAGAAATAGCCCATATCCCTGTGAAGTATGTTATTCAGTTTGCGCCATTTCATGTCATTATCCTGTAAAAGTGATAAAAAAACACCCGTAGAAAGAATGTTCCCACGGGTGCGTACTGTATAAAATATTTTAACTATTCCGCTGTTTCATACGCACTGGCATCAATCCAGTAGTTCACAATCTTTCCGTCTTCGGTTTCACCCATCATTTCACGGTAGCGTTCGATCTTATCTTCCTCTTCCTTCATTTCGGCATCGGATTTTTCATGTCCCTCTTTATGCTCATGCAGCTCTCCCGACCACTTGGCCAGAGATTCTTCATCAATCACTTCCACTCTGAAGATCCCTTTTGCCCGGATACCGGAACCTTCCAGTTCTTTATCAAACCTTCCGATCTCTCCTGCTTCAACACGTATTTTGGTAGAGTCGTCTGCACCAAGCAAATGCAGTCGTTTCCCGCTGTGCCTGCAAACATGAACGACTGTACCCGAAACGGTGATTTCTTTGCCGTTCATCTCTTCAGCATTATTGATCAGGTCGTTGATATCCATTACCAACATCGAATCCTGCTGATTGCCGACATTTAAAGAATCAGCACCTTCTCCTTCTTTACCTTTTTTAGCATCTGTACACGCAACCATAAAAGCAAGTGCCACCAGAATGCTGAATAGTGTATTTTTCATAACCACTTAATTTTTGACTGTTAACAGATCCCAATTTAACAATTTCAATTATTAAAATGAGGCACAAAAGAAAATAATCTTACGATCAATCCTTCGTATATCCTAGCATCCAGCTGTAAACATCCTCGTCAAAGGGATCCCAATCCGCTCGACCTGTTCCGATGCCTGTTCCGTCATAGGTCCTGGACCATGAATTATGTCCTACCCCTGCATAAACGGTCAGTTTCGCCTTATGGACCGGTCCTGGATCTGCTGCATTTATCGCATTGATCATATTTTCGGAGAAATCATACGTTATCGTCCTATCGTCATCACCATGAAACGCCCACACAGGAATGTTTGTGAAATTAACAGCTTTGCTGAGGCTACATTTACCACAGATCGGAATGGTTGCTGCCGCATAGCAACTGTCGCCATAATCTCCTGCATAGTTAAAGGTACCAATCCCTCCCATACTAAGACCTGTGACATAGATTCTTTTGGGATTTACCTTATAACTATTGATAAGATATTTGATAAACTCATGTACTTTTTTTGAGCTCCAGTATCCATCATGACATTGAGGCGAAGCGACAAGCATAGGGTAAACCGGAGACCATGTGTCGTTTTCGATCATTTTTGGCGGACCATTTCTTAATACCAGGTCAAGCTTATCCGGATCCGTACTGCTATTACCTTTCTCTCCTGAACCATGCAAAAAAACTAAAAGCGGATATGAATAATTACCGCTTTGATATCCCCCGGGTGTATAAAAATAATACCCGTAGGGAGAGGTGGTAGATTCGTGAATAAATGCCTCATGAATACCCCCTTCGTCAACAGGAAGATCTTTTAATCCTGTGAAGTCACCGACATCGACAGATTCTTTTTCACATTGAAAAAATAAAAATGCCATTAAAATCAAAAAATGATACTGTTTCATAGTTCTTTATTTAATAAACAATTTCTTTCTAAAAATACGATTTTGAGTGTTTACCTGTAAAATATAGATGCCCGGGCTTAACGACACCGGGATACGATCTGAAACGTTTTTGTTCATGGCCAGATCAATAACTTTACCGTTAAGATCAATAGCCTGTACGGATTGAACTGAAAGATTTAATGGATTCTTAAGTTTGATATAACCGGAAGTTGCGGGATTCGGATAAACATCGATATTGTCAGAACTTTCCGGACTTTCCAGATCATCAATTTCATTCAATCCTGTTATTACTTCCACATCATCTACTTTAACGACAATCGGTACACCGGTTAAGTTTATGGTAGAGGATGCACTATAGCCTTTATCGCCTGTTCGGCTGTAATTCCAGCTAAAAGTGTTGTATTCCGAAATATTCCACCCCGCAGGGAAGGTATATGTTTTTTTGGCATACTCATTTTTATCAAGCGTAGTTTTGGCCCATAACACGTAAATGTAGGTACTTGCCCCGGTAGAGAAAGCTGCTCCCTCCACACCATCCGGCAGATTCATGGCAGCCGTTCTTGAGGAACTGTAATTCCTGTTACCGATCATCTGCATGATTGTTTTACACCCGGCAGCTGAAATATGTTCCTTTTGATTGTAGGGAGTTACGTTGTCAAGATTGTCATAAAACCCCATGGCATTATAAGGACTTGTAACCTGTGAGGCTACCTTGCCATCGTACAGACTAAAGGTATGCAGGCTTTTAAGGTCCATTTTTTTTGCCGTCACAATCATCTTCATCAGGTAATTGCGCTGCGCTTCATCAGATCCGATGTATTCCTCAACCGGTATTCTTGGGATATTTGTTTCCGTGATGATAAAAACCTTTTTCGGATATTGGGTCCCGTTAAAGCCTCTGTCATTCAGAACTTTCTCAAATCCTTTTTTGGCATCAATCACCGCTTCAATCCCTTTGTCGGAGTGGCGCATATAATCCCAGCCTTTTATATTATTATTCCATTTGCGCATGCTGTACATGGGATAACTATGAAAGCTTAAACAGTCAAAATATGCTCCCCCGGTCCTCGGATAGGTGCCTGTATTAGAACCATCTGTTGGATTATCCGTGTTCCGTAATACGGCATCAACAAAACTTTTATACCCTACGCCTCCGATACATACAAAATCATTGCTATCAACATATTTGAGTACTTCATAGCATATCCGCAATGCCCTGATATAGTGAAATACGGGGGCATTCAGGTTTAACAGTTCATCAGGGCGGGGATCTCTGTCCCACCAGTTATCCGTCGTTCCCGGTTCCTGACCTCCCGGTCCGTTTGTCAGATCCGGTTCATTCCATATTTCCCAAAACCTGACATGATCTCCATATTCCATGGCAACATTGTATACATACAGGGCCATATAGTTATTGTCATTGACAGGGGTTCCGTTCGCTCCGCCATCCCAGATGGGCTCGTACATATTCCGGAACATCTTTGATCGTACCCCATTATAGGTATAGGTATCCCTGTGCTCGTCTGAAGGATCTTCCAGGAATACTGTAAGGTCAAACATTCCTATTTCTTCGTAATGATCAAAGGCATCACGTCTGATAGTCAGATCGTACCTTTCGATAAACTTATCCGGAATCGGGACCCGAAAACTGTTTGCTCCGAATCCGGCTATTCCCAAAGACGGTATTCCCACACATAGATCAGCCATATCCTGGTCCAGCCATTCGTGATTCTGGGGAAATCCCGGATTTGTACCTAATGTGAATTTATTGTTATAGGAAGGTACCGTATGAATTGCGTATTCCGTTATTTGTCCCATTGACTTGTGAGACATAATAGCGATGAGAATTAGTAACGTCAGCAGTTTGGATTTCATGTCTTTAAAACTTTATATCCTTAAAGATATTATACAATAATTAAGTAATTTTTTCATTTAGCCGTTTTTCTTTCTCGCATAAGAAATATGGATAAATGATACTGTGCTCAATAGTTAACAGATTACAGATTTGAGTGTGATAGGGATTGGCAATAAAATAAACTTTCTTCAAAAAGTCATTTTTATTGATCACTTTTTTTATTTTTCGATGATGAAAAAAAATTTCTTTGAAGATGTCTACGAAGTGGTAAAACTCATTCCAAGGGGCCGGGTAACAAGTTATGGTGCTATTGCACACTACCTGGGAAGCAAAGGCAGTGCCCGAATGGTTGGCTGGGCTATGAACAGTTCACACAACATGAAAGATGTTCCTGCCCACCGGGTATTAAACCGGAACGGTGTGCTTACGGGAAAGATACATTTTAAGGATGAATCTGAAATGCAAAGACTTCTTGAAGCAGAAGGCGTTAAGATAAAAGATGATAAAGTGGTAAACCTAAAAAAACATTTCTGGGATCCGACAGAAGAACTGCCATAGGGATCATTCCCTGATCTTTTCTCTCCATTTAAGGATCTTTTTACGTATCACAAAAATAAAAGAGATCAAAACAAGCACTAAAAGGACCAACACAGGATAAATATTATGTTTCTCTACTGAATAAACTTCCAGTGCAATCAGAGAAATTATTAATCCGGTAACAAAACCGCCAAGCACAAAACCGAGAATCAACAGTTTCTCGATTTTCTTTCGCACCTTATTCTTATCAATTTGATTTGACAAACCTCCTTCCATATTTTCTAATTGTGTGCCAACAGATTCATATATGTTAAACAAAGCTACTTAATTGATACAAAAAAACATTATTTTTATCAGATATAAAATTCCCGGCTGTTATTAACATTTAAATATCTTCTTTCTGTAAATACCTTCTATTCATCAAATCTTTCCTGACCGATTAAAAATGAATTATTACAGAGTTTTTACCAATAAATAAATTCTTTTAGATTTGTCAGCACAGAATTGACAATGTTATGAATGAAACCCTTTTTAAAAACCAGATACTGCCCCACATCGTTGCAGTTGTTATTTTTGTTATAATAACCCTTCTGGTATACAATCCTATAATTTTTCAGGATAAGGCCATGGATCAGAATGATATCAACCAGGGAGTGGGTTCAGGCAAGGAAATTGCCGATTATCGTGAACGTACAGGCGAAGAACCGCTTTGGACCAATTCGATGTTTGGCGGAATGCCGGCATACCTGATCAGTGTCCGGTGGAGCGGCGATAAGGTTATCCATTCGATACAGTCATTCCTGAGGTTGTATCTTCCCCGACCTGCCGGAGAAAACCTCCTGGCTTTCATCTCTTTTTATATCCTGTTGCTGGTATTTGGTGTCCGGCCATACCTGGCTATTGCCGGAGCACTGGTTTTTGGATTGAACACCTTCTATTTCGTGAGTATTCAGGCAGGCCATATGTGGAAAGTGCGCGCAATCGCCTATATGCCATTGGTACTGGCAGGTGTGCATCTTGTATTCAAAAGAAAATTCCTTGCTGGTTTTATACTTTCCTCTCTTGCCATAGCACTTGAATTGTATGCAAACCACCTTCAAATCACCTATTATCTGTTATTTGTTCTGATGTTTTACGGACTGGCACAACTCGTTTCTGCCATAAAAAATAAAACCCTGCCGGATCTCGGCAAAGTAGCACTCGTATTGTTTGCTGCAGGTATACTTGGACTGGGGGTCAACATCGGACGTATCTGGTCAACGTATGAATACGGTAAATATTCCATTCGTGGGAAGTCCGAACTTACAAATCCTGAGAACAAGGGAGAAGATGGATTGGAACGAAATTATGCTTTCAGATGGAGCAGCGGAAAGTGGGAATCCTTCACCCTGCTGATACCTCATATCTATGGAGGTGCAAGCGGAAAATTTGAGGGCACGGACACCAAACTCGAAAAAGCGCTCCGTCAGACACAGCTATCTCCTAAGGAACAAAAACAATATGTGAAAGGACTTCTTGGATATTGGGGTGAGCAGCCCGGAACTGCCGGACCGGTATATGCCGGAGCAATCGTATGTTTTTTGTTCATTCTTTCGTTCTTCTTCGTATCAAAAAAACATAAATACTGGATGGTTGCGGCCATCATATTATCCATAATGCTATCATGGGGAAAGAACTTCGACACCTTTAATTACCTGATGTTTGACCTCTTTCCCGGATATAATAAATTCAGGGCCGTGACCATGACCATCGTTATTGCCCTGATGTGTATTCCGCTTATGAGTTTTATGGGGCTTGAAAAAATGTTGCAGGCAGGCATTGAAAAAGATGTCTTCACAAAAATCCTGAAAGCCGGTGGCATAACCCTGGGCCTTGTTGTATTTGCTATGCTCTTCACCTCTCCTCCTGGATTGGAAAATGCTCCTGACTGGCTTGTGGAAGCAATAAAAAGTGACCGTACCAGGATCATTCGCATGGATGCCTTACGATCCATATTCTATATTCTGGTTGCTGTGGGCCTCCTGTATTTCTATTTAAAGAAAAATCTGGACGTCAGCCTGTTCCTGTTTTTCCTTTCTTTTGCTATCATCCTGGACCTGTACCTTGTGAATGACCGGTATATCAATGAAGACGCTTACAAAACCGAGTCAAAAATGGATTTCTTCAAGCCTATGCCTGTCGATAAAAATATTCCAAAAAATCCGGAACAGCCATTCCGGGTAATGGCGCTGGGTTCTCCTGACGGACAGGACACCTTCAATGAAGCCCGGACTTCCTATTACTACCATTCACTGGGAGGTTATCACGGAGCAAAGATCCGTCGGTATAGCGACATTATAACAAAACACCTGGATCGTGAGCGTGTTTATGTCGCCAAAAACGGATTCGACCCGATGAACAATCAGGTGTTAAATATGCTTAACACAAAATATATGATCCGAAGCTACGATGTCGACGGTTTTATCACCAATAAGTATGCATATGGAAACGCCTGGTTTGTGAAAGATGTAAAAAAAGTTGAAAATCCTGACGATGAGATCAACAGCCTTGATAAGACCGATCTCTATCATACGGCAGTGGTTGATGTGTCCAAATTCGATGTAAAACCGTTTGAATATGATTCTGCAGCAAAAATAACCCTTACAGTATATGAGCCCAATTACCTCAAATATTCTGCCCGTTCGGATGTGAAATCAATGGCCGTATTTTCGGAGA
>JBNKDZ010000300.1:0-1561 GCA_050288525.1 Cyclobacteriaceae bacterium | reverse complement strand
GTTACGTTGTTGGCAACCCCTGATTTTTCAGAGATACGGTATCATGCAGTTGCCGGTACCTATGGCATTCAGGAAGGTTTGTATGTGCCGCCAAATGCCTTGTTTCAGCTTGCATTTGGTGACAACTGGACGGATGCACATGCGGATTTTGAAAGCGCTGTTGATGAAGTAAAAGGGATTGTTAAAAAGACACTGGATGATGGGGGAGACGTATGGATTGCAGAAGCAGGGCAGTCAGATTTTACAGCCGAACTTGTGAAAGCTATTCGAAAGGATCTGCCCGAGCTGTCAACGACCCTGCGTATCCATGTGATACAACACAGCGACTGGAACGAAAAATCCACCACTCCTGAAAGCCTTGATTCGGTTAAGAAATATACCGACTACCACAAAATCCCTGATGGCAACGAGGTGGGTAACGGCACGCCTGGATTTCGCGATCCTGTGTATAATTTCCCGAAAGATAAAATCACCGATTCCAAACTATCTGAAATATGGCAACTTGCCATTGAATTGTCCGATCAATACAATGGTAAAGAAGGACGTTACAATAACGAAGCTATTTCCGCCGGGGGATTGGACTTCTCTGATCTGTCGGAAGTGTGCTGGATCTTAGGCGTGCAGGATATCCGGGATGTCGAACAATTTTTTGACCGCACCGGCTGTGGCAATAATAAAACTCCGGTGGAAAAAAAATATACACAGGTGCTTAGTGATTCATTGCAACGGATCGAATGTGATAAAATTATTAAAGAACTGGGTACGCATAAAGCTGATACTTTTGGAACCGTAACTTCTATCCCAAAGGATTTTGAAGGATGCCTGGATCAGTTGGATAACCTGACCAGTGAAGAAATGAAAACGTGGATTCGTTGTTTGCCGGATGGTGATTTTAGTTCGAAAGTTCATTTCGGCTTCGGGATGTATCTGCGAAACAGTTGGGGCTTATGGTCAGGCTCTGAATTATCGAAGAATTTAGTTGAAATGGGCATCCGGCATCCGGATGATATGACCGGGATTATTCTTGACAGCTATCAACGGCGATTAAAAGGAGAGAACATAAAACTTGATGAGCAGATAAGATATTATCAGAATTATTGGGAGAAAACTGAAATGCCAAAAGATTCACTATTGGAATAATTGAAAAATATTGTGAAATTTTTATCCCTTGCGCATCTGTTTTTTAGCAACATTACTTTCAGACATGAAAAAATACTTTAGCATAAAGGAAATATCAAAGACAAGAGAATTTGACGATTATAAGGTTGAGTGGGAGCATTTGCTGTCAGGTGCGGAAAAGATCCATATCGATGATTATGAATATCTGGTACAAATGCGAAGGTTCACCAATATTGAATCAGAAGAGGGTTCGCCGGGTGGTATTTTAGCGTATACGTTTACATATGGAGCAAACGCTGAATTTGAAAGATTGATTGATGACCTTAAGCTACCACGACCCCTCCAGCACCTGAACAGGTTTATACTTCCACAATTTGTTGCAACATTATTTGCCAAAACAACGGTATATGATGTCTTTTCAGCTTTCTGTGACAGCAGAGAA
>JBNKDZ010000299.1:0-15028 GCA_050288525.1 Cyclobacteriaceae bacterium | reverse complement strand
ACCTCGACCAAAAGCGAAAGGGCCTATGGTGGCTTGTTGTCTGCAGGACTTAGTCTGGCGCTGGTGTTGCAGGCGATGGTAAACATAGGTGTGGCGGTAGGTTTGCTACCTATAACGGGTCTGCCTTTGCCATTAGTGAGTATGGGGGGGACATCCCTGTTGTTTACAGGGTTGGCATTGGGAATTATCCTGAGTGTAAGCCGAGGAGAGATAGATGAAATAGGAAGTAAAAACAAAAAAGCGAATGAATTCAGAAAAGTAGCTGCGGCTGCATAACAGTAAAATAAACCAACTATCAGCACACAAAGACCATATCGTATCATAATCAGCGGTGGAGGCACCGGAGGGCATATTTACCCTGCCATAGCTATTGCCAACGCGTTTAAAAAGGAATATCCCGACACAGAATTCCTGTTTGTAGGCGCCAAAGGCAAAATGGAAATGGAAAAAGTGCCAGAAGCCGGATATAAAATCGTCGGCTTGTGGATCAGCGGCCTCCAGCGTAGGATTACGTTGCAAAACCTGCTGTTTCCGGTAAAACTGCTTTCCAGCATCCTGAAAACGCGAAAGATCATCAGGCAATTCAAGCCTCATGCTGTAATTGGTGTAGGAGGTTATGCCAGCGGACCGATGTTGCGTACCGCTACCAGTCTGGGGGTTCCAACCCTGATTCAGGAACAAAACTCATATGCAGGACTTACGAACAAACTTCTGAGCGCCAAAGTATCCAGGATATGTGTGGCATATGACAATATGGAGAAATACTTCCCGAAAGATAAGATCGTATTCACCGGAAATCCTGTGCGACAGGATATCATCGGCATCAGCAGAAAAAGAGAAGAAGCACTGAAATTTTTCAATCTGGACAAAAACAAAAAGACCATTTTCGCCATGGGCGGAAGTCTGGGTGCCAGAACGATCAATGAGAGCATATTCAGCGGGCTAAACGACCTTGAGAAAGAAAATATCCAGATCATCTGGCAGATCGGTAAATTCTATTTTGATGAATTCACTGAACGGATCAAAGATTTTGCGAAAGAAAATATCCGCACGTTCGGATTTCTGAGGGAAATGGACCTTGCCTATGCTGCAGCCGATGTGGTCATCACCAGGGCAGGGGCATTGTCGATTTCAGAGCTTTGTCTGGCTGAGAAACCTTCGATTTTTGTTCCATCTCCCAATGTGTCGGAAGATCATCAGACAAAAAATGCGAAAGCGCTTACAGAAAATAAGGCGGCGCTAATGGTTTCCGACAAGGATGCAAAAGAAAAGCTGGTGGTTGAAGCAATAAAACTGTTGAAGGATGTACCTCTGATGGAGGAGCTAAAGAAGAATATAAAAACCATGGCAAGGCCAAATGCGGCAGAAAGTATTGTAAAAGAAATTATTGAAATAATAAAGTGAGTTTAGGTAACAAACATATCATCTATTTCCTCGGTATCGGCGGGATCGGTATGAGCGCCCTTGCACGGTGGTTCAGATACTGTGACCTGTTCGTTGCCGGATATGATAAAACCAAAACACCACTCACTCAGCAACTGGCCGGTGAAGGAATAGAGATCCATTTCGATGATCAGATAAATGCCATTCCACAGAAGGTTTTGGATAATAAAGAGGAGGTACTGGTCATTTATACCCCAGCCATTCCGGCCGATCATAACGAATTGAATTATCTCAGAGATCAGGGATTTGAGATCATGAAACGATCAAAAGTCCTCGGAGTGATCACAAAAAATATGTTTTCTGTCGCTGTGGCAGGAACACACGGCAAAACGACGACTTCTTCTATGATCGCGCACCTGCTGAAATCGAGCAGGAAGTCGTGTGTTGGATTCCTGGGAGGTATTCTGCAGGGATATGAATCAAATCTGATCATGGAAGGTGATCCGGGTGAAGATACGATTGCCGTAGTCGAAGCCGATGAGTTCGATAGGTCATTCCTGTCCCTCGATCCGAACATCTCTGTAATAACATCTGCAGATGCGGATCACCTGGATATTTACGGGGATCATGCGTCAATGAAGGAGTCATTCAGGCTTTTTGCTGAAAAAACGGCTCCGAAAGGGCATCTGTTTGTGAATGAGAGCCTTGCGTCATGGTTGGTCAACAGTTCGGAAAACGTACATTACCATACCTATGGACTGAATGCCCAAGGCAATAAAGCAGAAAATATCCGTATCGAAGAGGGAGCTTTCAGATTTGATTTTACCAGTGAAAAACATGTTATCGAAAACCTGAAACTGATGGTGCCCGGGTATCATAATGTTGAGAATTCTGTAGCTGCGATCTCCGTCGCGTTGGAACTTGGGGTCGACACTGAAAATATCCGCAAAGGCATCGAATCATACAGAGGCGTAAAACGTCGGTTTGAATATATCATCAACACAGAAAAAAGGGTGTATATCGATGATTATGCACACCATCCAACGGAAATAAAGGCTTTTTTAAGATCCGTAAAAGCGTTGTATCCGGAAAAGAAGATCACAGCGATATTTCAACCGCACCTGTATTCAAGGACAAAGGATTTTGTGGATGGATTTGCGGAAAGTCTTGACCTGGCCGATGATGTTATCCTGATGAATATCTATCCGGCAAGAGAACTTCCGATACCGGGAGTGGATTCGGGACTGATCTTCGGAAAAATGAAGAATGACCGTAAAATGATTTGCCCCGATGATGAATTGCTGGAACTGATCGACAAAAAGAATCCGGAAGTACTGGTGACCGTAGGTGCCGGAGATATTGATCGTTTTATACAACCTGTAAAATCCTTACTGGAAAGAAAAGATGGTTAAGCAAAGGATTATACATATCACCAAAATAGTTGCCCTGGTCACATTGATCACCGGGTCGATCGGTTTTGTGGAAAAAAAATACAGCGGACGCTTGTGTAAGGCTATAAAAGTTGATATCGACAATCAGTTTGAGAATTATTTCATCAATGAAACAGACATCATCGACATCATAACAAACCGCGGAGAGCGAAGAGTAGTCGGTGAGGAACTGGGAAATCTTAACCTGAGAGAAATTGAAAGGAAATTGCTCGATCATAAGTTTGTTCAGGAAGCAGATGTGTATAAGGATCTGAAAGGAAATATCAATGTGATGGTAAACCAGAGCCGGCCCATAGCGCGCCTGACCAGTCCGTCAAGAAAAGACCGGTACATCAGCGACAGAGGAGAGATACTGCCGGTTTCGAACAGGTATACCGCCAGGGTAGTGCTGATCAGCGGGTATTATGCTGAAAAAGCGGAACTGGAAAATGTTATGGATAGTGCATTTGGCGAAAAGTTGCTGTCATTGCTGCATTTTATTGAACACGATAAGTTCTGGAAGTCGCAGATTGCGGAGATGCATATCGATAAGAAGGGAGAGATCACGATGTACAGCCAGATAAGCAAGCAGAAGGTGGAGTTCGGGCAACCCGATAACATCGGAAGGAAATTTATGAAACTGAAAATATTCTATAAGGACATCCTTCCGACCAAAGGATGGAACGACTACGATAGAGTATGTTTAAAGTATAAGAATCAAATCGTTTGTGAATAATAATTATTAGTATGGAAAAGGAAAAAATAGTCGTCGGTCTTGACATTGGTACCACAAAAATATGTGCCATAGTAGGACGTAAAAACGAGTTTGGAAAACTCGAAGTATTAGGGATGGGTAAAGCTGTTTCTGACGGAGTGATCAGAGGCATCGTTTCTAATATTGATAAAACAATTTTTGCCATCGAAAAGGCGATCGCTGAAGCAGAAGCCCAGTCTGGCATTAACATCAGAGTCGCCAATGTTGGTATCGCCGGACAGCATATCAAAAGCTCGATTCATCATGGTAGCATCACCCGTCACTCTACAGACGATGAAATTACCATCGAAGATATAAACCGGCTCAGCAATGACATGTACAAAATAGTGATCCCTCCGGGAAGTGAGATCATCCATGTGATGCCACAGGATTACTACGTTGACTATGAAGATGGAATTAAAGATCCTGTAGGGATGTCAGGTGTACGTCTGGAAGCAGATTTTCACGTTATCACCGCGCAGACCAATGCCATTAACAACATCAACAAATGTGTGCGACGTGCCGGAATAGAAATTGAAAACCTTATCCTCGAACCATTGGCTTCCAGCCTCTCGGTATTGAGCGATGAAGAAAAAGAAGCGGGCGTTTGCCTGGTTGACATCGGTGGCGGGACAACCGACATTGCCCTGTTCCACGACAACATCATCAGACATACGGCCGTGATCCCCTTGGGAGGGAACATCATCACACAGGACATCAAACAAGGATGTATGGTCATGCAGCACCAGGCAGAATTGCTGAAAACAAAATTCGGAAAAGCCATCGCTGAAGAAGCAAGCCCGAATGAGATCGTTTCGATACCCGGACTGAGAAACAGAGCACCAAAAGAGATCTCCATCAAAAACCTCGCCCACATCATAGAAGCAAGGATGCAGGAGATCATCGAACTTGTCCATTCGGAAATCATCACCTCCGGATTTGAAAACAGACTTTCAGGAGGTATCGTCATTACCGGTGGCGGCTCACAGCTGCAGGGATTGAAACAGCTGTTCGAATATATGACCGGTATGGATGCACGTATTGGCTATCCGAACGAACACCTTGGCCGAAGCAAGATCGAAGCCGTAAAAACACCGATGTACGCCACAGCCGTAGGATTGGTACTTTCAGGCTACAGAGCGCTTGACGAAAGGGAAAACAGATATATTGAAAAAAGGAACGATCACTTTGTACATAAAAAAGAAAAGAAAGATCGTGGAGGAGATATCTTCCGAAGAATAATTGACAAAACAAAAGGACTTCTTATTGACGACATCGACAATAACGAAGATTATTAATTAAGAAATCTAGATTCATAGTATACATTTTATAACCGGACTAAATATTATAAATCATGACTGATAATCCATATGCATTTGATATACCCGAGCACCATAAATCCATAATTATGGTAATTGGTGTGGGAGGAGGCGGCAGCAATGCCTTGAACCATATGTATAACCAGGGCATCAAAGATGTCGAATTCGTAGTTTGCAACACCGACTCGCAGGCACTTATGTGCAGCCCGGTGCCAAACAAACTGCAGATAGGTACCAAGTTGACCAGCGGTCTGGGTGCCGGAGCAAATCCTGAAAAAGGAATGAACGCAGCTTTAGAGAGCAAGGAAGAGATACGGAATATGCTGAGTGAAAGTATAAAAATGGTATTTATCACCGCCGGAATGGGAGGAGGAACAGGCACCGGAGCTGCTCCCGTTATCGCCAAGGTAGCCAGAGAACTGGATATCCTTACGGTTGGTATCGTTACCATGCCTTTTGGCTTCGAAGGAAAGAAAAAAATGCAACAAGCTATTCAGGGTATTGCAGCCCTTAAGGAATCATGCGACACGGTGCTCGTGATCCTCAACGACAAACTGCGCAATATCTATGGCAACCTGGCCATCCGCGATGCTTTTGCCCAGGCTGATAATGTGTTGACAACAGCTGCAAAAGGGATCGCTGAGATCATCACCGTACCAGGCTATGTCAACGTGGACTTTGAAGATGTTAAAACAGTAATGAGCAACTCAGGCTCAGCCGTAATGGGTTCTGCCTGTACGGAAGGGGAGAACAGGGCAAAAAGAGCTGCTGAGGAAGCACTCGCTTCTCCGTTGCTGAATGAAAAGAATATTCTCGGAGCAAAAAAAGTATTGCTTTCGATCATTTCAGGAGAAAAAGCCGAATTGCAAATGGACGAACTCCTGGAGATTACAGACCATATCACCGAGATGGCCGGAGATGAGGCAGAAGTGATATTCGGTCACGGTATCGATCCTGACCTTGGCGAAAGCATCCGTGTTACTGTAATTGCAACAGGATTTGAAACAAGTGTAGACCAGCCACAACAGCAAAGGCAGGAGACAAAATCAAAAGTTATCGATCTGGAGTCGAGCAAACCTTTGAGAACACAGGAACCAAATACCAATCAGATAGACTTGTTTAACAATACAGGCCAGACAGGGTATCAAAATCAGGAACCTTCGGAAGAAATTACCGAAAGAACCTATATGTTCGAAAGAATTAACAAAGAAGAAGATACAAAGAGTGTTCACACACTTGGACTGGATGAGGAAGATGAGCTGCTCGAACGGATCGGTAAGGAACAGTTCCAGGAGTTTCATGACGAGACAGAGATAAAGCTGGATACGAAAAAGGCAGCTCTGATGAACCAGGCAAAAGAACGTATCGAAAAGCTTAAAACGCTTAAAAATAAGTCGATAAATGAAGATGATTACAAAGATAAGTGGGATACGCCGGCTTATATACGAAGGAAAATAAACCTTCAGGATGTGCCGCATTCATCCGAAAAGAATATATCCAGATACAATTTAAACGATGATAATCAGATCCTTGGGAATAACAAGTTCCTCCACGATAATGTGGATTAATGACGCCGGGATTACCCGGTCTCATGCTTGTTGTTTTAGAGAATTATTCACAAAGCGATTATCTGAATGGCCTGCTGTGAAAACAGTTAGCCACTGGTTCACACCTTGATACGTGTGTGCCGTTAAATATCTGTCAGGAAACACAGGGCGGGTCCGGCGCCCTGGTTCCTGAAGATATTCCCTTCATTTTGTACCTGTAATTATTTGTTTCAATCCAAGGGTGATATGGTCACTTGCACCTTCATGTAATTTATAAAGTGCCGAGGATCGGGTGTTGGATGTGTTAATCCTGTCAACAAGACCACGATCTATGTCTGTTAACTATTCATCATCTTCATCTTCATCCGCGGCCTCTTCCAGCCATTCTGTAAGCGCTTCAGGAGGATTTAAACGATAGGCTCTTTCTGTATTTTCATAGGAGGGAGGCATTGTCTCCACTAAAACGACAATGTTATTCTGCTCTTCTCCCTGTCCAAACAATCCCTTTTCGTCAAGATTTTTCATTGCAGTTTCCATAGCCAACAGCTTTTCTGAAGATTCCTGATCCCATTCTTCATCCGGCATATCATATGTGAGTTGTTTCCGTTCTGAAAAGAGTTTATGAACATGTTTAAAATGATCGCTCCCAAATCCATAAGCAGGTGAATCGGCAAACGACCATTTCATCATTCATTCCTCTTCTTTATCGTTTTGAACAGTCTCTACAAGCATCTCTTTAGACCATGCAACCAGTTCCGGAGGATGAGCCTCTCCGGTTGATATAAGTGAACAGTAATAGAAATGGCCGGGATGTTGTTTGAAAAGATCGCGTATTGCATTTTCAGCAGCTTCCTGAATGGCGCAAACTAAATCATCAACAGTTGGTGTTTTCATATGAAAATCTCAGATCAATTCAACTTGTTTTTCATAGCCTCAAGAGAAATACGGATTTTCTCTCCTAGTTCTGTTTTATCTACCACTTTTGAATGCGGATAGCCCTGATCTGCAGTAACATATAGGAAAAGGAGCATCATAAGGTTACGGGAGAGGATATGACAACCCCATTTTACGGTTTCTGCCTCTGCTTTAATTAATGTGTCGTCATGCTCTCTGAGTTCTCCCAGAAGAAAGTCTACATTGTCATAATTCAGTATGCGTTTTTCTTTTATCAAGGTCAGTAGTTGGGATTTGTTTGCTTCATCATTGTTTTTGTCATAAAGCCAGATGAGTGCCACAAAAGCGGAACCTGCAGCTCCCCAGATATCAATACGTTTTTCATTGTATACAATTTGTGAGGATAACCATTGTAAAAAATCCTGCGCTTCTTCCGTTCGTTCCAACGCTATGAGCATGTGTGCGATGTCAGTGGCTTCGTAAATCTCTTCCCATTTGGTGGGTTTAAACTTGTTCTCCCAGGTCTTTTTTGTTTTTGCCAGAAATTTGTGAGGTTCATTTTGCGAACAGAAACGGTCAGGGATATCTGTACCTTGTTTGTTAATCATATAGTTAAGAGTTTAAAGTTAAAAGTTTAAAGTTAAAAGTGTAAAGTTAAAAGTGTAAAGTATTTATTATTAAAAAAATACCAAAAATTCTATAATTCCGGATTTGTAAAGATCGGCTCAGCTTCTTTTTGAACCAATGATCGTATGGAGTCTGTGCCGGATGTTTGTTTTAGTGATTCGATATCAGCCAGTTGCATTTCCATTTCTTTGTTCATCAGTTGTTGTATCTCAGGGGACTTTTTATTGAGATCCTCTTCAATATCATCAAATTCAAAATCATCAAATATTGTTTCTTCGACCGATTCAAAGATGTCCAGGTTCCGGTAGGCAGGATAATCAACTAAATATGGAATATCATTTGAATACAATGCGTCCAGAAAATCGACGATATTTCCTGATATTTCATATAAAAGCATGTTTTCAGGATCGTTATTATTCAGGATATGGTCGTCATAAGGTGTTCTGTCAAATTTCAGAACCTGGGAGTCTTTTCCGAAATCCTGTTTTGTAGTTTCCAATTTCAGGAGCAGTTCGCTGATTTTTTTGTCCTTTTGATCGGGGAAAGCAGTTTCTAAAGCTTTGGCTTGTCGCAAAATACATCTCAGCCCGAATGCGCGAACTTTATCGGGTTCCATTGCCGAAAGTTCTTTTTCTATTGTGTCTAGATGGTTTTCCAGCATCTGAAAGAAGGTTTATTGAATAATGACCTGCAAAATACGATGTTTTCTTTTGTTTTTGCCTGTTTGGTGGAGAAATTAATTTCGATTACAACTACGCTGGCGCGCTTTTGCAAAGCGTTCCTTTTTCTCATTCTTGAACATGAAAAAAAGACAATAAAAAAGGCTGTCCCCTCAGGAGACAGCCTCGTAAAATTATTTTTAAAACGATTATCCGTTAAGTTGAGCCTGAGCAGCAGCCAGACGTGCAATCGGCACCCTGAAAGGTGAGCAACTGACGTAGTTCATACCTACTCTGTGGCAGAAAGCAACTGATCTTGGATCACCACCATGTTCACCACAGATACCAACTTTTAGATTTGGCTTGGTAGAGCGGCCTTTTTGAACACCGATCTCAACAAGCTGACCTACACCAGACTGGTCGAGTGTCTGGAACGGATCGTCTTCGAGAATCCTTTTCGCAGAATATTCTTTCAGGAATTTACCTGCGTCATCACGGCTGTAACCGAATGTCATCTGCGTAAGGTCGTTTGTGCCGAAAGAGAAGAATTCTGCTTCTTCAGCAACCTGATCTGCAGTAAGGGCAGCTCTTGGTATTTCGATCATGGTACCTACCATATAGTCAACCTTAACACCCATCTCTTCCTGAACTTTTTCAGCTGTTGCTACGACAACCGCTTTCTGATCCTGTAATTCAGCTTTTGTTCCGATAAGCGGGATCATGATCTCAGGAAATACCTTGATGCCTTCTTTGGTGAGCTGGCAAGCAGCTTCAATGATGGCACGTGCCTGCATTTCTGTGATCTCAGGATAGGTAACACCGAGACGACAGCCTCTGTGTCCGAGCATCGGGTTGAATTCGTGCAGTGATTCAACTTTTGCCTTTACTTCATCCAGGGTAATGCCCATCTCGTTTGCCATGATCTGCTGGTTGGCATCGTCATGAGGCAGGAACTCGTGTAACGGAGGGTCAAGGGTACGTACAGTCACAGGAAGATCGTGCATAGCCTTGAATATTCCGTAAAAGTCATCGCGTTGATAGGGTAGAAGTTTGTCAAGTGCTTTTCTTCTTCCTGCTTCATTATCAGCAAGGATCATCTCACGAACGGCTTTGATACGGTCGCCTTCGAAGAACATATGTTCGGTACGGCAAAGGCCAATACCTTCAGCTCCGAAGTTACGTGCTACCTCAGCATCGTGAGGTGTGTCAGCGTTGGTGCGGATGTTTAATTTTCGTACTTCATCAGCCCAGCCCATCAGAGTACCGAAGTTTCCGGAAAGCTCAGGATCAATGGTCGGTATTTTGCCTTCCATAACTTCACCTTTCGAGCCGTCAAGCGAAAGCCAGTCTCCTTCCTTGAATGTTTTTCCGTTTACGCTTACGGTTTTGTTTTTGTAACTGATTTCCAGTTCACCACAACCAGCCACACAACAGGTACCCATACCACGTGCCACAACAGCAGCGTGTGAGGTCATACCACCACGAGAGGTAAGGATTCCCTGTGCTACGTGCATACCTCCGATATCTTCGGGAGAAGTCTCAATACGTACGAGAAGAACAGCTTCACCTTTGGCAACCCATTCTTCAGCATCTTCAGCATGGAATACGATTTTACCTGTCGCAGCACCCGGAGAAGCAGGTAATCCTTTAGCGATAACGATTTTTTCAGCTTTAGGATCAAACATCGGGTGAAGAAGCTGATCCAGTTGTTCAGGCTGAACACGGTTGATTGCCGTATTTTTATCAATAAGTCCTTCTTCTACCATTTCAACGGCAATACGAACGGCAGCTTCGGCGGTACGTTTACCATTTCTGGTTTGCAACATCCAGAGTTTACCTTGCTGGATGGTGAATTCGATGTCCTGCATGTCTTTGTAATGCAGTTCGAGTTTATTATATATGTCAACCAACTCTTTATATGGAGCAGGCATAATGCTTTCCAATGTTACCTGATCAGGATCACTTTTGGTAGAGTCGTTAAGAGGTTGTGGGGTACGGATACCGGCAACTACGTCTTCTCCCTGTGCATTCACCAGATATTCACCGTAGAAGTTTTTATTCCCTGTAGCAGGGTCACGGGTGAAGGCAACACCGGTAGCACAGTCATCGCCCATATTGCCGAATACCATCGATTGTACGTTTACGGCAGTACCCCATTCACTTGGGATGTTATTAAGGGCGCGATAACGGTTTGCCCTTTCGTTCATCCAGCTACCAAATACGGCACCTACAGCTCCCCAGAGTTGTTCCATTGGATCAGTTGGGAAATCTTTGCCTGTTTTTTCTTTGATAGCGGCTTTAAATTCTTTTACAAGGTCTTTAAGGTCTTCAGTGGACAGATCAGTGTCGAGCTCAATACCTTTTTCTTCTTTTTTCTTATGAATGATGACTTCAAACGGATCTTCATCTTCCTTATTCACAGGTTTGAGGTCCATAACCACATCACCGTACATCTGTACGAAACGGCGGTATGAGTCCCATGCGAATCGTGGATTTCCGAAAAGATCGGCCAGACCTTCTGTGATCTCATCGTTAATACCAAGGTTGAGTACCGTATCCATCATACCGGGCATGGATACTCTTGCTCCCGAACGTACGGAGAAGAGGAGTGGATTTTTAGGATCGCCGAACTTTTTGCCAAGGGCATCTTCGGTTTTTTTGATGGCAGCTTCTACTTCAGCTGCCAGGTCTGCAGGGTACTGACGGTTATTGTCGTAATAAGCAGTACACACTTCTGTGCTTATGGTAAAACCAGGAGGCACCGGAACACCAAGATTACACATCTCTGCGAGGTTAGCTCCTTTTCCTCCAAGCAGATTTTTCATATCTGCTTTTCCTTCTGACTGGTTAGCAGCAAAAAAATAAACATATTTTTTTGAAGACTTCATATTTATTATGTTTTGGATTGTTAATATTCGAATAAAAATGTTACAACATTTCTATAAATGGGGGGCAAATTATAACTGTTTTTTATTGATTCCAAGGGTTATTTGATAGTTTTTTCAATGGATAAGAAGTGTGGCGGATTATTGATTTAAAAACCGTCTTTTCCCATCATATCGGGTCATTAAACCGATAGAACGGACAGATTTTATAATTATCCCGGTGTTATGGAATTGTTATATTTCCCTGTTAATAATTTATGTTGAAATAATTAATATCTTTTCAGAGATAAAATATATGTTAATAATCTGATGGTATTGTATTTTTTGTTCCATACAAATATGCCTTAAACTAAAATTTTTTATATATTATGAGGAAAATAAGGCTATCTGATGTCATTAAAGCACCATTTAGCATTAGGTAATCCAATAATTAATTCTATTTAAAATTATAATTTGACATGAGTGATTCTTTTACCGAAGTTACAACACAATCCTGGTTTAGCAGAATTAAGGATTCAATAAAGGGTATTTTGGCAGGCATACTAATGATCCTGATTGGGATCGGGTTGCTCTTTTGGAATGAAGGCCGTACAGTAAAACAAAAACGGGCGCTTGAAGAAGGCCAGGGAATCGTGATGTCGGTAGACGCCAGCCAGGTGAATGCTGATAATGATGGCAAACTGATCCATATTTCCGGAGAAGCAGTAACGGAGGAGGTACTGCAAGACCCGCAATTCGGTATATCCGAGAATGCTATCCACCTGTCAAGACGCGTTGAGATGTACCAGTGGAAAGAAGATCAGAAATCGGAGAAAAAGAAAAAACTCGGCGGATCGGAAGAAACGGTTACAACATATACCTACAATAAGGAATGGAGCTCCTCGGTTAACAACTCGTCCTCGTTTAAAAAACCTGAAGGACATGAGAATCCCACCTCCAAACTGTATGATGATTTCTCGGTATCAGCTGTAAAGGTGCATGTAGGAGGTTTTGAACTCCCTTCTTCACTAATAAATATGATTGGTGGTAACACCCCGATTCAGATTGAAGGTGTTGTTGATCCGGCAAGCATTGAAAATGCCCTTATCTCCAACAATACGCTTTACATAGGAAGCGGAAACATACAAAATCCGGAAGTAGGCGATTGCAGGATCACGTTCTCTGTGGTAAAACCCAAGCAAGTGAGTATTGTTGGTAAGCAGACGGGCAACTCCCTTGAATCATACATTACTTCCAACGATCGTGGGATTTTATTGCTCGAATCCGGGAATGTATCTGCAGAAAATATGTTTAAAAATGCCCTGAGTTCCAACAGCACACTTGGATGGATCCTTCGGCTGGTAGGAATTGTTCTGATCGTCTTTGGTTTTGTAGCACTCTTCAAACCATTGTCGGTACTTGCAGACGTAGTTCCATTCATTGGCAACATTGTTGGTTTCGGAACCGGGATCCTCGCATTCATATTGGGTATCTCAATCTCCTTACTGACAATCGCCATCGCCTGGATCTTCTACCGTCCCTGGGTGGGGATACCGTTACTGATCATTTCTGTCGGATTGATCGTTTTCTTTATCCGGAAAGGGATGCAAAAACGAAGGGCGGTAGGGTAAAAGCGTAGAGACGCGATTCATCGCGTCTTAAATCCTTGCACTAGATGTGTTATGGAAATTAAAAATGTAAAGGTAGAAGCATTTCTACATAGATATTGAACCTGATGTATTAAACGATAGTACATCCTCACAAATTTTATCACTGAAAGTAATCCGAATACGGCTTGCAGGTATCGAAATACTGTTTCGGGGTCATTCCGGAGAGTCGCTGGAATTCATTGGTCATGTGGGACTGGTCGTAATATCCGCAGCTGTAGGTCAGGTCGGCCAGATTTGTGTTGGCATTTTTTGACTTCAGGTCGATGGCATGCTGAAAGCGGATGATCTTTAGGAATTGTTTCGGTGTGGCTCCGATGTACTGAGTAAATACCCGTTCAAACTGCTTCCGACTGAAACAAGCTTCAGAAGCAAGATAGTCAATGTTGACCAACCCTTTTGATGAGTTGATCAGGTGCATACTGTGTTCGATCCTGTCTAAATTGAAGGCATTCTTTTTCTTTTGAAGCAACATTAAAAGGTAGTTTTCGGCGATCCTGGTCCGTTCCTGAAATGAATCAGCTTCGAATAATTGAGCTTCCATCACATGAGCATCCTGCCTGATCAGGAATTTTAAGGGGACGTTCTGGTTGTATAGTTCGTTTAGCGGAATGTCGAAGAACATACTTAATCCCTGGGGCTTGAATAGTATCGAGAACAGGGAGAGCTTTCCGGTTACATGAATATCGTAAAAGGTGTTTAACTGTCCGGAGATCAATGCATTCTCACTGACCGACTGAGTGTTGTCATAGACCGGTCTGTCATGGAAATAGAATATCAGGTCCGGCAGTCCGCTGGGCACAATGCGTTGTATGTGCTGCTGATTATCCGGAATACAATTATTAATGGTCCAGTAATGTTTTACGTATTTCGATAACAGCGATGAAGGTTTGGCTATACGATATTCCATTTCTTGATATTAGTGAGACAAAGTTAGTGAAATGTAACCGGATTATGACATTTCAGTACGAAGCCATAATCCGGAATTTAATTATTCATTTCCATAAAGGCCCACTCTGTTCCCTTCGCAGTCCATGAATATGGCAAAATACCCACGTCCTTCAACGTCTATTTTGGTTTTTGCCTGGACGATCGTGCCGTTATTCGCCATAACCCGTTCCATAGCACCTTCCAGATCGTTGCCGACATTGAGACTTACGATGGTGCCATCTTTACAAGGATTATACCCCGGAGAGTTGATGATTGCACCATCTCCGGACGGGAAACAGGCCATTTTCTCCCGGCCACAATTAATAGCCTGAAGTTCTGTCTTAAGTACCGAGTTGTAAAATTTTACCGCTCTTTCAAAATCAGCTGTCGGGATCTCCACCCATGCGATGAACTTTTCCATTGTTGAATTTTTAATTTATACATCAGATTATGATACAAAAGTAGGGCTGGGTGTTGTGGAAAAATTGGAAATTTGAGACAATGTGGGAAGGCAAAGAGCAAAGAGCACAGGGCAGTGCGTGGGAATCTCTCTTGCTAATTACTCACACTCTCCCCTAAGCCATGGTTCGATTTGATGTTTTGGGATGTTTGATGCTGTATCGTTTATTATTTTTTATAAAAAAGTTAATCCGATCCTTCGGTTCAGGCCTTTTTCAAAAATCCGTATCAATGTTGACAATTGTATATTTCCTTTGGCATTCTCAATTTTTGAAATATAGCTTTTCTTTGTTCCGGCTTTTAAAGCTAATTGTTCCTGAGTCATATTCGCTTCTTTTCTTGCTTCCTTTAACATCTCACTGATTATAAACATCTGAGATTTTTCTTCATATTCATTTCGGGCATCTGATCCAATCTCACCATATTCATAATCAAGCAATTCATCAAATGTTTTTATGTCTTTATATTCTTTTTTCATGTTCAATTCTTATTTAA
>JBNKDZ010000298.1:0-4418 GCA_050288525.1 Cyclobacteriaceae bacterium | reverse complement strand
CAAAGGATTTTGATGTAGGGCATGGGCATAGCTCAAAGGGTAGGATTCTCCGATGTTTGAGAATCGTCCTCTTGCTGAATACTCAAACTCCAAACTGCCTTGTCCGGACCTGGAGGGGTCTTATATGCGTATTAACCGGATTGAGGTTTTGATGATGCAGAATACCACTATATGTGAAAGATGGTATTTATGACAAAAAAACCAGTTTAGTTCCTTTAGAAGAATTTCCATGTTCCAGCCGACAGATGTATGTCCCGGAAGTCACCTTCACACCGTTCTCATTGGTGCCGTCCCATGACACAACATTCGAACCGGCAAACTGGTATGCCCAGAGAAGGGTTTTGACTGCCTGCCCGTTGATGTTGAAAATACGAATCCTGACTATTCCGTCCGAAGGAAGTGCAAACGGAATATTTACTTCTGTTGTGAACGGGTTGGGATAAGCCGGAGAAAAAGACAGTTGTTCTGATGCCGGCTTTTCAGGTCTGGCAACATTATCAAGAAAGGTTTCATACGTGCCGCTTCCATGGGTGGCAACTACCATTCGTCCATCATCGGAACAATGCCGGACCATGGTTACGACAACATTGCCAATCTTGTCCATGCTTTCCTGTGTCCAGAAGGTGTTTGTCCCTGCAAGTACGGAGGTTGAATACAGGCCTGTGCTGGTTCCGGCAAAATACTTGTTGGTACCATCTGCAATAGATACTATGTCCAGCCACCTGACGGATGGTCCTCCACCTGTACCATCCGGATGTTCTTCAAGGTTCCCGCTTACCGGGTTAAATGTATTTCCCCCATCAAAAGAAGCGAAGAGGCTTATCACATTATAGTTCGAAAATACAACCACAATATGTTGATCGTTATCCCTGTCAACAGCGATACACCCCACATATGCTCCTACCGGAAAATCGGGTGAAGTAATCTCAGATACATCGTATTCGGGCAAGTGGGCATTTGTTATTTTAAACAACCGTCCGGTATTTGAACCGTAATAGATCATTCCCTGCTGATTGTATCCTGCAGCCAGCGCACTTATGCTTCCTCGTCCGATAAATGAATCCTGAAGCTGCTGCCAGTGTAATGTCGCAGTTGTGTTTTTATAAAGTGGGATCTGGGACAGGTTATCGTTCCGCCACAGGTATTGTCCTCCGGCAAAGTACATGATGTTATGGTTGTCGGGGGCAAGGATAAATGGGTTTATGAATAAATAAGGGGTATTTTCATCAACAGCCGGATCGATACGTGTAAAGGAAGTGATTTTTAGTTTATCGTTGACAGTGAGCCTGTAGGTAATTCCATATTGAGAAGAAACATAATAGTAGGCGTTGCTTCTGGTGATCATACACTGACCTCCGTCACCTGAAAGCAGGCGTTTCCACTCCGACCTGTAATCCGGCTTATTTGCAATCAATGATCCGCCATCCTGAAGTCCTCCTAATATCATATTGCTGCTCTCGGTTTCATTGAGGGCTATGGTATAAAACTGAGATGTAACAAATCCATTGTTTAACGGAGTCCATGCCACATCTTTTGCCCGGTTATTTATCGTTATGTATATGCCACCGTCATTAGCAGAAAGCATTTTATCCGGATTTGAAGGGAAAAATACCACATCATGCTGATCAACGAAATGGTCGGTATAGATCTTGACATTGTTTGAGGTGTCATAACCTCCGATCCAGTCTGTATGTTGAGTTGAAGTAAATCCGTCTGATGACCGGTAAAGATTTGTGCCTCCGAGAAAAATGATGTTGTTGTCTTCAGGGTGTATCTTCATGACCATGTTATAGGAATTCTGGCTGTCAAAATTCCCGACTTCACCACCAAAATTCGGAATATTCTCTCTTAGATTTTCCCATTTCCCTCCTGAGCCACTGCCGTCACCACTCAGATAGGTGTATTTCCAAATAAAATCATACGTTCCGTTTACAAGGAAATATATAACATCCGGGTTTGAGTCTGATGTGGCAATAATGGTGCGGGCATGATTCGCCGTCCATCGTGACGGTAAAATATTCGTCCATGACAGGCCGTCGATTGATCTGTACACTCCTTCTGCTTCGGAGCCAGGCAGGGAGTAGTCTACAGAAGTATGACTAAATACAGCATAATACACACCATCTTTTGTCTGGATAATATCTGTATACTCTGAAATATTTTTTAGTGCGAGATCCTCATTTACAGCATTTGTTTCATCATTTCCCAGCACAACTCCCCAGGTTTCTCCGCCATCCACCGATCTGAATATCGCTCCGATGGCGGCAACGAATATCTCGTCCTGATCTGTGTTTTCGGTATTCACGAGAATCCTCCAGATATACTGAAACTGGCTGTTTAGTTTATTCGGCACACCCATAGTGGTGGAGGCCTGTTGTTCCCATGAATTCCCCCCGTCCGTCGATTTAAAGATCCCGTCTCCATGGAAGAAAGCTGCTTTTTTGCTGGCTGAGTTGCCGGTATACTCACCAGTACCATAATACCAGATATTTGTTTTTCCGGGGCGGGTATCCTGAACGATACATGACACACTATGCAAACTGGAAGGGTGACTGATCTTTTTCCATGTAGTACCCTGATTATCCGAACGCCACATTCCACCACTCACACCACCTGCAAGAAGGACGTCTTCGTTTTTCTGATCAATGGCAAGGGCACGGGTCCTTCCACCAATGTTGTATGGTCCGGAGGAAGTCCAGATGATATCTGAAGAAAAGGCTTTTCGCAAATTTGAATGGTACAGTATCCGGGCCGCATGGTTCATCTCCTGTTGTCTGATATTATCCGGGATCATGGATGTTTCAGGATCAGCCAGCATTTCAAACAAATACCTTTTACGCGCTTTCGGATTTTCTTTTGATCCGACAGCGTACTTTCCGGCTGTAGGTTTGAGATCCGTTTCGGGATATACCGGAGGGGTAAGGGCAGGTATTTCAGATGATGTGACATACACAAACCAAATTACCAATCCGGCACATAGTACTGTGAGTACAAATTGTATTTTCTTTTTTATTTTTTGATTGTTTAAGGTTGAAAAAGTTCTTACTGAATGACGATATTAAATTTGTTTAGCTTACCCTTGATCAGAGTTCCCGTCTGTTCAGCATCACCATAGTTGTTGTTGTCGTCCTTTACGACCTGAACGTAATAAGACTTGGTTTCGAGATTATTAAAGGTTACCCGGCCTTTTTTATCAGTAAAAGCAGGGCCGGCAACAGCGTTTTCTTCATTTTCGTAATCTTCCTGATTTGCGTAAATGGTCACGCTGGCATTTTCTACCGGATTTCCCAACCGGCTGATCACAGTGATTCTCATGGAAGTAGGAAGCATCATACTGGTAAAACCGAACTGTAATATTGAAATAAGGATAAAGGCAATAAACATTGATCTTTTCATAATATTAAAACTTTAAGCTATTAATGGTTTATCAGTTATAATTTGTTTAACGTATAATTTATCAGCTATATATCCGCTATACGGAATTTTTATTCTTTTCTTTTCTGTACGCCGAAATAGCGATCGTCTTTTTTCCCATCATTATCATAATCCGTCATACCTCTGAATTCAGCTCTGTCACCATCAATGAAGATCTGGTATTTGTACACATTTTTTTTTGAGTCTTCCATGATGAGAGAATCTCCGTCTAACATCCAGCTTCCACGGGATATGTTTAATAACGAATCAAAAAAATTACGTTGTTCGGAAATATAAGTCCCGTCAGCCAGAATTTTTGTCACGATAGGCCGAATGGTCATTTTCATGTCCCAGGCATCTTCACTTATATCCACAATAAACGATGTGTCACTATTCTGAAACGAATACACATCAACCCGGATCGAGCTGTTTACCCAGGTGCCAATCAGTTCATTTTCCAGTTCAGAAATATAGTCATATTCTTCATAAGCATCATAATCGTCCTGAATCGATGTGTCATTGTCATTGATGTCCGGATCGGAAAGCATGGTTTTTGCCGTATCATAGCTTCCTGTAGTGCCGGAGTCTTTTTGTCCGGAGACACAAGATCCGACAATAATAATAAAGGACAAAAAACATAAAACTCTGCAAATCATAATAGTTGTATTTGGGACAAATTAATACAAATAAATAAATTATTCACATCCACTGAATGGAAATACATGTACTTAATAACGATTAAATGAATCAAAAAGCACTGGTTGTTAAAAATAAAAAGGAGTAAACTACGGATCATTCTGTAAATCTGGAGGAGGTAGTAAAATAATTTGCAAATAAACGTATGGCAAAGCGCAAAGCGCACAGAGCAAAGCGTATTGTTTGTGAAAAGGCAGGATATTAAATTTTAGTGATACCAACCTGATAGCGTCCAAAGACCTGTCAGCGTTAATTTTGACGCCACTACTCAACATTTCATAGCGTTCCAATTTTGTCTGAAGCAGAAT
>JBNKDZ010000297.1:0-15051 GCA_050288525.1 Cyclobacteriaceae bacterium | reverse complement strand
ATTTGTCATCCTACCTGGGAAAAGACCTAACGGATGAAAATGAATACAGTGAGGATTATGGGAATATAACATCAACCCTGCGATGGAATCATATTTATTCCAGTAAATTCTTTTCCAATATCTCGCTGATATACAGTGATTATTTTATGAAAGACGGCAACGATGATGACGATTGGGAATGGGAAAATTCAATCGGATTAAACCATTATGAAATAAAAGGAGATTTTATTTTCAATACCTCCAATCACCAACTGGAACTGGGAGGTAATGCTATTTATTGCAAATATTTCCCCGGAACCCAACGATATCTGGAGGAAGGTATGCCACAAATTGATATACATCTTCCTGAACAGCATTCGCTTGAAAAAGCTTTATACATCAGCGATCAGATAAACTTCGGATCTCTCCTTGAGGTACAGGCCGGAATCAGGTATTCGCACTACAATTATCTGGGCAAAGAAGATATTTTTGTTTATGCTGACGGACTTCCAAAAAGTGCGAACACGATCATCGACACGGTAACATACAATAAAAATGAAACAATCCAGGCCTATTGCAACATCGAGCCCCGATTGTCTGTTCAGATCAATACCGGTCCGGGCAGTTCCATAAAAGCCAGTTATTCAAAAACTTCGCAATATGCTCATCTTATTTCAAAAAATATCTCTCCGACATCCAGTGACATGTGGAAGCCTAGCAATACATATATCAAACCCATGACAGGAGATCATTTTTCGTTAGGGTGGTTTTCGCGTGCGTTTCACAACTCGACGGATCTTTCCGTGGAAGCTTTTTATAATACGATGGAAAACATAACCATGCCCAGGCCCGGGGCAGTAATTGAGTTAAACAGGACGCTCGACACGGATTTATTACAGGGAGACGGATACACCTATGGATTAGAATGTATGCTGGAAAAGGATGCTGGAAATAATTCCGGTTCGATAAGTTATACCTATATGAATAGCAAACGAAGGTTTTTTGGTCCTTCACAACGAGAAACCATCAATAACGGAGAATACTTCCCTGCTGATTATGTTTCTCCGCATAAGGTATCGATATCCTATCAACACAAATTCAGTAAACGGACCTCGTTCAGTGCCAATTTTATCTACAGCACAGGTCGTCCGGTTTCCTATCCGGACGGAGAGTACACGTTCTTTAATACTCCCATGCCCTACTATTCAGGAAATAATAATTATAAATTACCCGATTACCACCGGCTGGATATTGGACTTGTCGTGTATGATCATCCGGAAAAGGCCCGTAAGTGGAAAGGGTACTGGACATTTTCAATTTATAATGTCTACGCCCGTAAAAATCCCTACTATATCTATATCCGAAAACAAGACAATACAAAAAACACTGAGGCTGTACGAATGTCCGTTTTAGGATCATTAATACCCTCCATTTCCTATAACTTCAACTTTTAAGCATATGAAATCTATAATCAGCTCCCTTTTAATCTTGTTCTTTCTGGCTTCCTGTGAAGAAGTTATTGATCTGGATTTAAATTATGCAGGTCCGAAACTCGTGATTGAAGGATTGATAACTGATGAAGAAGGCCCCTATACCTTTAGTCTGACTGAAACGACACCTTATGATTTCAGGTACAACCAGGTTAACCTGCAATATGTCGAAGGAGCAACAATCATTGTATCGGATAATACAGGAACCATTGATACCCTCAACGAAACCAGTCACGGTATTTACCAGACACATGCAGAAAAGCTACAAGGCACTGTTGGTCGCACTTATGTGATGGATATTTTTATGCAGGATGGCAGACATTACATGTCCTATCCTGAAACAATGGTTGCCTCGCCTGAAATTGACTCCATCTACTATGAACGGGACAGAAATGATATGCTTGAAGGTACATCCGCATATCGATTCAGCATATATATCGACTGGCAGGATCCTGCGGATGAACAGAATTTTTATTTGCGTCAGATGAATTATTTCTGGAATGGCTCGTGGCAGAACCATGTCAACTGGTTTTGGGTCCTTAACGATAAATATTTTAATGGCGTGTATATGAAGAAAAAACTAATCAACAGTTCCTACGGAGAGTCCAATTTTCTTGTACAGGTAAAACAATTTTCGTTGAATAAAAGAGCCTATCAGTATTGGGAACTTGTTCATGAGCAGATCAACAGATCTGATTATGCCATCATCAATAACGGTGTCACATTGTATAGCAATGTTTACAATGTCGATAATCCAGAAGATGTCATACTGGGCTATTTTCAGGTCTCATCCGTTCAGGTGGCGGAGATATCTCTGTAAATTGGATCAGGATTTTCAGGATTAGAGGATTTCAGGATTTTTAATTCACTATGGTTCAGGATTATTCGTCTGTATCAACGCTGACAGGTCTTGGGACGCTGTCAGGTTAATTCCCGATTGGTTAAAATTGGTTCGGATTAAGTAAAACAATCATTGTCGGTTTTAAGAATTTTATTATCAAACCGTACGCTTGCATACACTTTACTCAATGCCTTGATGTGTGCACTTACCACTCTTCTCTTTCTTTTCTATCAGATTCGATGGAGAATTGATATGGATCACCTTTAAACTGAAACTCTTTCATAAGTTCGGGAGAGTTAAGATAGTAATTTACCTTATGATCAAGTGTAGAGAGAAATTGTTGGATCAGCAATTCGGTTTGATTGATGTCGAATTGAGTGTTGAGATCGAAAAATTCCCGAGGCACTACCTCTCCAAGTGTTTCTTCCTCATCATATGGATACTCTTCCACCAGTCGATCCAAAACAGAATCCCGCCATTCGACAAATGGCGCAGCATCCGGAAGGACATGACGGGCCAGACAGGCTATTGATGTGGGAGATGTGTTGGCCGATTCTTTCATCTGCTCGTCTATCGCATCAATAATGATAATGTTGGCAATTGCAATAGGAAACATAACAGGACCTTTCCAGATATCCTGAATATCTGGGTCTACATCCGGTTTGTAGCGGGAGTGATAGTTTCCATCAACCATTCCTGCCCATCCGGCTTCAATCATTTGATCCGGATCAGGCAGTTGTGCTTCCTTAAAATTTCGGTATCGATGAATAATCCACTCACCAATTGCAACTGTTAAAGCAGTACTGGCCCGGTAGGAGATATTGGCAACCTTCTGGTGATATTCTTCAGATTCATTATCTTTAAAAACATGATCCAAATTCAAATCATCCCAATCATAGTTTAACTCATCAGATTGAATTTTGGCATTTAGAATGTATTGTGGTATTTCCATTTTTCCAGTTTTACGCACCCTCATATACATAAGGTTTTCCTTCAAAACCCAGTTCTTTCAGTTCATCCGGATGTGTTAAAAACGGATTGGACTCAAAATCCAGATTGGAGAGAAAGTTGTTTATTAGCTCTTTGTTTTTGCTGGGATGGTAGTCAAAATCGGGATCAATAGACTCCCTTGGCACTGGAACACCCAAGTAGTCTTCTGGAGACTTCCGGTGGAATTCATAGTGTCTTTGAATAATTGCACGCCGCCAGGCTTTGAACGCATCAATTTTTTCATTGCAAACGGCCTCTGCTACGTTAGAAACATAAATAGCATTCGTAGTATTCGAATTTTGCGGGACTGTGTAATTTATAACAACACCAAGTGCACTTATAACTATTAATACAGGACCTTCTATTGTTTTTTTAATATCGTCAGAAAGGTTCCCCTTATACAATGCCCTCAATGAAGTTGGATTGTCGCTCATTTTATAATGTTCCAACGTTGCATGTCGAGTAGCTTTGGGGAGGTAATTCATGTATCTACGGTCGATAGCAGCAGCCCATCCCGCTTCAAGAAAAGATTTGATTAAATCAGGCTGTGAATTATAGTTCTTTGAGAGTCGCCAAAAAACCCACTCTGCACACCCAAGAGTTATTGCTAATATGCTTCTACTTTGAAGGGGATTCCATTTGTTAAAAAGTTTGGGGACTTCATAATAATAGTCGTCAGGTCTTTTACAAATGTGGGTTATTGGAGTTTCAGCAACTCCGGTCTTCTCAATATAATTTGGGATTTTTAAATTCATATTAACATCTTTTTTATTTTTTGTCAAAATATAACATTTTTATAATAATTTAGAGTTGATGGCCGCGTCATCGTCAATTTTACCCTTTGCTGTGTTTTGTCCCTCGCAAATCCTTGTCTTCCTTACTCCTTTTTCCTCACTTTCGAAGTGCCCCATAACTGTAGATTTTTTGAAATGTCCCTTCAAATAAAGCGCTTTTCTTAAAATCAGGTTATAATTCTTTGTCTAATATTTCATTGAGACCGGTAGGATCGGATGGATGATATTTTACATACACCCTTTTTCCCGGTTGATACTGAGGTATTTCCAGCTGTGAGATTAATTTTTTAATGCACGCGTTAAAGGTTGTCCCTTCAGGCTTTTCTATTACAACATCTATATCAGACATAATGTATAACCCCTTCCCTGTTGAATAGATAGCTTGTATGTTTTCAATCACAGCCTCAGCTTTAATTCCTTCTTTCTGAAGCTTACGGTATTGTTCAATTTGTTCATTTTCTTCTGCTTGTTTGCGCCGACTTTTTTGATTCATCTTTTTAATTCCAACAAGAATCATAATGATATCGCATACGGCAAAAAAAATCAGAATATTACGAAACAAGGGAGAATCCGTCAAAAATATATTGATCGTGATTGGAATAAGTAACAATAATCCAATAAATACTAGCATAGTTTAGGTCTTTTATGGCTTAAAACTAACATTTTTTTTTAATAATTCTCCTTAATATAAAAAAATTGGAATGTGCGTAACTTGCAGGAGATCATATTCGTCATTCGAAAGATGGTTAAAAACGAACTATTGCTATGAGAGATTCCTTAACATCCGACCTACTCTTTTGGTGCAATCTCCCCGCTATTTGTTGTTAAGTATTCATAGCTACCAGGAAATTGAAGCTGGCATGGTGTAAATTGTCTGAACAGGATTTTTATGATTTGAGGATTTCAGGATATTTAGTTTCACTTTGGCTTGGTATTACCCGCCTGGTTCAACGCTGACAGGTCTTGGGACGCTGTCAGGTTATTTTACCCTATGAGCTATGCGCTTCGCTCTTCGCAAATCCTTGTTCCTTTCACACATGCAACGCCCTGTTATCTGTTGCGGCCAGGCATGCTTCTTTAAATGATTCTGTGAATGTCGGGTGTGCGTGGGACATTCTGGAGACATCTTCTGCAGAGGCCCGGTATTCCATGGCGACGACTGCCTCTGCAATCATGTCGGCTACACGTGGACCGATCATATGTACACCGAGGATCTCGTCCGTCTCCTTGTGGGCCAGGACTTTGATCAATCCGTCGGTATCCATGCTTGCCCGGGCTCTTCCGGAGGCTTTAAAGGGGAAGGAGCCTGTTTTGTAGGGTATATTCTTTTCCTTTAGTTGCTCTTCGGTGTATCCGACAGATGCCACTTCCGGCCAGGTATACACGACGCCGGGAATAAGCAGATAGTTGATGTGCGGTTTTTGCCCGGCAATGGTCTCTGCTACAAATACACCTTCTTCTTCAGCCTTGTGTGCCAGCATGGCTCCTTTGATCACATCACCGATGGCATAGATCGAATCGACATTGGTACGCAGATGATCATCCACCTCTATCTGTCCTTTGTCACTGACCTTTACTCCTGCCTTATCCAGACCAAGTCCGTCGGTATACGGTCTGCGCCCTACTGAGACAAGACAATAATCACCATTCAGTTCAACGGCTTCTCCTTTTGGTGTTTCTGCTTTTATCAGTACCTCATTACCGTTATTTTCGACAGATGTTACTTTATGGGCGAGATACATGTCGAATCCCTGTTTTTTGAGCACTTTCTGTAGTTCCTTTCCCAGTGCTTTGTCCATGGTAGGGATCAGTGAGTCCATATACTCAACCACCGACACTTTTGCTCCCAGCCGGGCATAGACCGATCCCAGTTCGACTCCTATAACACCTCCACCAATCACGATCAGATGTTTGGGGATCTCTTTTAGATTTAATGCTTCGGTGCTGGTGATGATCCGTTTCTTGTCAAGTTTGATAAAAGGTAATGAGGATGGTTTTGAGCCGGTAGCTATGATCACCTTTTCGCTTTCGATGCTTTGTTCTTTACCATTTTTGGAGGTAACAGAAATGGTATGTTTATCGATAAATGATCCGTGGCCGTAGAACGTGTCGATCTTGTTTTTCTTCATAAGGAACTGAATTCCTTCTACAGACTGGTTCACAACGTGATTTTTTCGTTTGATCATCTGTTTAAGGTCAATTTTCAGATCTTTAACTTTTATACCATGCTCCGTGAAATGCAATTTTGCCTGCTGATAGTGCTCGGAAGAGTCCAGCAATGCTTTTGATGGGATACATCCGACATTAAGGCATGTTCCCCCGAGGGCATCATATTTTTCAACAATCGCTGTCCGTAATCCCAATTGGGCACATCGAATGGCAGCTACATAACCACCTGGTCCCGAACCTATTACTGTCACATCGTATTTCATCTGAATTCTTTTTTAGTTGTTAAACACCGAGTAATAACCGGGTAGGATCTTCCAGAAGTTGTTTCACTCTGACAAGGAAGCTCACCGATTCTCTGCCGTCAATGATCCTGTGGTCGTATGATAATGCAACATACATCATTGGCCGGATCACTACTTCACCGTTTATTGCCATTGGACGTTCGACAATGTTATGCATGCCAAGTATAGCAGATTGAGGAGCATTGATTATCGGTGTCGACATCATGGAGCCGAAGACACCACCATTTGTTATGGTAAATGTGCCTCCCTGCATCTCGTCAATGCTTAGCTTGCTTTCTCTGGCCCGGGTTGCCAGACGAAGAATTTCTTTTTCGATCTGATCAAAGGACAGGGATTCTGCATTGCGTATTACAGGTACTACCAGGCCTTTTGGGGCAGAAACAGCGATCGAAACATCGCAAAAATCACTGTAAACGATCTCATCGCCATCAATCATGGCATTTACGGATGGCCATTCCTGTAAAGCAAGGCAACAGGCTTTCGTGAAGAAGGACATAAATCCCAGTCCGACGTCATATTTCTCTTTAAACGTATCCTTATACTTGCTCCGAATATCCATGATCGGCTTCATATCCACCTCGTTGAAGGTGGTAAGCATGGCGGTTTCATTTTTCACCGAAACCAGCCTTCTGGATATCGTCTTCCGTAGGGTCGTCATTTTCTCCCTTTTCTGTTTTCGTTCCTCTGAGACAGGCTGGGACTGAGTCTCCTGTTTTGATTCAGCGGATGAAACAACACCCATTTTTTCGGCTTTCAGCGCATCTTCTTTGGTTATCCTTCCTCCTACACCGGTCCCCTGTACATGTTCCACCGGAATGCCTTTTTCCGAAAGGATTTTCATGGCAGCCGGAGACGGATGACCGGCAGCATACGAACTGATATCGGAAGTAACACTTAAGTGTGATTCGTCTTTGAGTTCCGGTTCTTCAGCATCGACAAGCGCATCAGGTACACCTTCCACTTCCTCAATGGAAGCCATTACCGCTCCAACCTCCAGCGTCTCTCCTTCTTTGGTCCGGATTTTCAGATAGCCCGATGCTTCGGCTGTCAGTTCAAAAGTAGCCTTGTCCGAATCTATTTCGGCGATCACTTCATCCATTTTTACAAAGTCGCCGTCGGCTTTTACCCAGGAAGAAATCGTCACCTCATTGATCGACTCCCCTACAACAGGCACGTTGACATCAATGATCTTACCTGTCTTTTTTGGCTCTCCGGAAGGTTTTTCTGTTTTCGAATCTTTTGATTTTTGAATTTCTTTTGGTTCCGGCTGACTTTTTGCCTCCGGTTTTGAAGCCGCTTCGATAACACAAACCACATCGTCGATTTTCAGTGTATCTCCTTCGGATGCCTTATGTGTCAGTATCCCTGCTGTTTCGGCATTCAGTTCAAATGTCGCTTTTTCCGATTCCAGTTCGCATATCGGCTCATCCATTTCCACATATGCCCCATCTTCCTTCAGCCATTGTCCGAGTGTAACTTCACTTATTGATTCGCCGACCGGCGGTATTTTCATTTCAAAACTCATAGTGTGTTGTTTCTCAATATTCTGTTCAATTAATTATCAAAAGCTTTCCGGACGATCTCCTGCTGTTCGTCGTGGTGGACCTTGCTAAAACCAGTTGCCGGCGAAGCGCTTGGCGGTCGGAATATACCCTCGTCAACTTCCGAACGGTACTTCCGGAGTATGTAGGTCCAGGCACCCATGTTTTCAGGTTCTTCCTGTACCCAGACGACTTTTTTCGTATTGCTGTATTTCTTACGCAATTCGGTGATCTGTTTTTCCGGGAACGGAAATAATTGTTCAATCCGGATCAATGCAACATCTTTCCGTTCGGCTTGCTGTTGTTCATGCAACAGGTCAAAATATACTTTTCCTGAACAGAACAACATTTTATGAACCTTAGCAGGGTCTGCATAGTTGTCGTCATAGACTTCCTTAAAACCTCCCTGTGTAAATTCACTTACCGGTGATATCACATCCGGATGTCGCAGCAATGATTTTGGTGACATGATTACACATGGCTTCCTGAAATTCCAGGCCAGTTGTCTTCGCATGATGTGGAAGAGGTTCGCCGGGGTAGTAAGATTGGCGACTATCATATTGTAATCGGCAGCCAGTTCAAGAAAACGTTCCGGTCGTGCACTGGAATGTTCCGGTCCCTGACCTTCATATCCGTGGGGCAATAACATTACAAGGCCATTCATCCGTTGCCATTTGGTACCGGCGCTCGACACAAACTGGTCGATCATTACCTGGGCACCATTAGCAAAATCGCCAAACTGAGCTTCCCAGATCACCAGAGCATTGGGGGTTGCCATGGCATAACCGTATTCAAAGCCTAAAACACCAAATTCAGACAACAGGGAGTTGTAGATCCTGAATTCCTCCTGTCCCTTTTCGATATCACACAAAAAGCAATGTGGCTGGTTTGTGACGGCATCAAATACGATGGCATGCCGGTGTGAGAATGTACCCCTTTTCACATCCTGTCCTGACATCCGTACAAATTTATTTTCAATCAGCAACGAACCATAAGCCAGCAATTCGGCATCTGCCCAGCTGAGCATTTTTTTATCAAAGAAATTTGACCGGCGCTCCTTTATTAGCCGTTCGATCTGTTTTATTGGTTTAAAACCCTTTGGAAGGCGCGTAAGGGCCTTTCCTATTTTTATGATAACTTCATCCGGAACACTGGTGTCCGGAGATCTGTCAAAATCTTCCGGTTTGGCAGGCTCCAGTTTTTGCCACTCTTCTTCCAGCTTCGTCCGGCTGTACGGCAAAGGCTTTTGTTTTACCTGGTTCAGGCGGTCCTGCAGCAGATTACGGAATTCCTGATCGAGATTTTTGGCAATTTCTGCTTCCAGATCACCCCGTTCGATCAGCCTCTTCACATATACTTCCCGTGGATTGGGATGTTTTGCAATGATGTTATACAGCTTGGGCTGGGTGAATTTAGGTTCATCACTTTCATTATGTCCGTGACGTCTGTAGCATAAAAGGTCGATATAAATATCTTTCCCGAACTGTTGGCGGTATTCGATGGCCAGCTCGGCACAGAAGTTCACTGCTTCCGCATCATCTCCATTCACATGGAGCACGGGTGCATCTACGATCTTGGCGATGTCCGTGCAGTAAATACTTGACCTGGCGTCATCATAATCGGTGGTAAATCCCATTTGGTTATTTATGACAAAATGGATGGTTCCACCCGTACGATATCCCGGAAGGTTAGCCATTTGGGTTATTTCATAGACGATCCCCTGCCCTGCTACAGCTGCATCGCCATGGATAAGGATCGGCAAGGCTTTTGTGAGATCTCCCGTATATTCATCATCGATCTGGGCCCTGGTATACCCCAATACAATCGGATCGACCGCTTCGAGGTGCGACGGATTGGGTGCGAGCTTCAGGTATAATTCATTTTTATCTTCATCAATAAATTTACTTGAATACCCCAGATGATACTTTACATCTCCGTATCCCATGGTCATATCCGGCACGGCAGTCCCTTCAAACTCATTGAAGATCTCTTCATAGGTTTTTTGCATAATGTTGGAAAGCACGTTCAGCCTTCCGCGATGCGCCATCCCAATCACCACTTCCTTAACACCTTTTTTTGCTGCAGAACGTATGATCTTATCCAGTGCCGGAATGGTATTTTCTCCTCCTTCAAGCGAAAAGCGTTTTTGACCAATGTATTTTGTATGAAGAAAATTCTCAAACACTACTGCTTCATTTAATTTTGACAGGACACGCTTTTTTTCTCCCACTGAAGGGTTAAAGTACAGAAACTCCTGCTCGGCCTTAGCTTTAAACCAGGCGATCACGTCCGGTTTACGTATGTGCATGTATTCAAATCCGATTGGCCCCAGATATACTTTTTTCAGGGCATCAACGATGTTGCGCAGCTTTGTTTTGCCCAATCCCAAGGTATGCCCGACTTCATATTCATATTCCGTATCCAGATCTTCTTCTGACAATCCGAAATCCGATAATTCAAGCAGTACATGATGTACACGGCGTGGCCTTACCGGATTGGTATCTGATTTAAGGTGTCCCCTGGTACGATAAGAGTGGATCAGATTACGAACACCAAGTTCTTTCAGGGAAATTGTGCCATCAGTAGTTTGAAAAAGTTGTGCCCCTCCGTTTGATATGCTTTGATCCTGTGAAAATTCAAATCCCTCAAAGAATCGCTTCCATGAAAGATCAACAGAATCAGGATCTTCCCTGAATCGTGTGTACAGGTCATCAATAAAACTTACGTCTGCATTGGAGAGGTAAGAGAATTTGTCCATGATATTTTTATTAGTATTTTAAAGGTATAAATAATATTTGAACCTATATAACCGCTTACCCGTTTATACGTATATACTCACAATAACAATCATTTATGTAACAACAAAAGGCCTGTAATTGTTATGAAGAAGTGTATTTTTCTCCCTTAAGGGATTAACAGAGCACAGCGCTGAGCGCACAGGGATGAATTGACCAATTCCGGATCAATCGGTATTTCCGGGAAGTTTAAAAATAAATTGTTTGGAGGAACAAAAGAAGTTACCTGAACAAAGATCAGGGCTTATAGTCTGAAAATTCTGCTTCAGACAAAATTGGCGCGCTATGAAATATTGAGTAGTGTCGTCTAAATTAACGCTGACAGGTCTTTGGACGCTGTCAGGTTGGTATCACTAAAATTAAATATCCTGCCTTTTTACAAACAAAACGCTTTGCGCTTTGCCATACGTTTATTTGCAAATTATTTTACTACCTCTCTCCCAGAATTACAGACTGATCCCCAATTCCATAAAAATCCCTTTTCCACTTTTAACTTTCACACTTTCCACTTTTAACTTTCACACTTTCCACTTTTAACTTTTAACTTTTTCACAATTATATTTCGCAAATCGGTTATTATGAACTATTTTTGCACTCCTTAAAAATGGACGGGTTCCATTAACTTTAAAAACAAATAAAAAAATGGCAGTAAAAATCAGATTAGCGCGTCGTGGACGCAAAAGACTGGCAATTTACGACGTGGTCGTAGCAGACGCCAGAGCACCAAGAGATGGTAAATTTATTGAAAAGTTGGGTTTATACAATCCAACTACAAATCCTGCTACCATCGATCTGAATGATGAGAAGGCACTGGATTGGTTAATGAAAGGCGCACAACCAACCGATACAGCCAGACATATTCTTTCACACAGAGGACTTATGTTGAAAAAGCATTTGCAGATAGGCGTAAATAAAGGCGCTATCACTCAGGAAGAGGCTGACAAGAAATTTGATGCGTGGAAATATGAAAAAGAGGAGAAAGTAGCTGGTAACATCAAGTCGATTACTCAGAAAAAAGAAGAAGAAACAAAAGCAAGGCTTGAAGCTGAACGCAAAGTAAAAGAAGCGATGGCTGAAGCCCTTAAGAAAAAACAGGTTGTTCCGGAAGAAGCACCTGCAGAAGAAGAAGCTCAGACTGAAGCCGCAGCAACAGAAGAAACTGTTGCAGAAGCACCTGCTGAAGTTACAGAAGCACCTGCAGTAGAAGAAGCTCCAAAAGCCGAGGAAGCTCCAAAAGCAGAAGAAAAAGCTGAGGAAGCTCCTAAAGCTGAAGAGACGAAAGAAGAAGCCCCAAAAGCTGAGGCTCCTGCTGAACCTGAAAGCCCGAAAGCTGAAGAAGAAGAAAAGTAATGCAACATGAAGCTTGATGATTGCTTTGAACTTGGCTACATTATCAAGCCACATGGTATAAAAGGGGGTGTTCATATCTACCTGGATGTTGATGATCCCCTGGCATATAAAAATATGGGAACAGTGTTTATTGATTTTAACAATAACCTGGTCCCATATTTTTTTTCATCCCTCGAAATAAAAGGCAAGAAAGCTATTGCCACCTTTAAGGATGTCAGCAACATTGAAGAAGCCGAAGAACTTAAATCCAGAAAACTTTTCCTTCCGCTAAGCGAACTACCAAAACTGAAAGAAGGTCAGTTTTATTACCATGAAGTAATCGGGTATCAGATATCCGACAAAACGATGGGCATGCTTGGCGTTCTTGAAGCGATCTATACCAAATCAGCACAAGACCTGTTTTCTATGAAATATCAGGAAAAGGAAGTGCTGATACCTGTTACTGACACTATTTTCCTTTCTGCAGACCACAAGCAAAAGATCCTGTTTGTCGATCTCCCGGAAGGCCTTGTAGACCTTTACCTGAATCCATAATGCGTTTTGACCTCATCACATGTGTCCCTGATCTGATACGTAGTCCTTTTGAACACTCAATTATTAAACGAGCTGTTGACAAGGGACTTGCCGAGGTTTATATTCATGATCTGCGCGACTATGCAACCAACAAATACCGTCAGGTGGACGATTACCAGTTTGGTGGTGGCGCCGGCATGGTGCTGATGATCGAACCCATTGACCGGTGTATCTCCCAATTGAAATCCGAAAGGAATTATGACGAAGTGATTTTCCTTAGCCCTGACGGGGAGCTATTGCAACAAAATATGGCAAATGAATTGTCGCTGAAAAAAAACATTATTCTGCTTGCAGGACATTACAAAGGAGTGGACGAACGTGTACGTGAACATTTTATCACTAAAGAGATCAGCATCGGCGACTATGTCCTTTCAGGTGGGGAGCTTGCAGCTGCAGTACTGGCAGATTCGGTTATCCGTCTATTGCCCGGTGTTCTGTCCGATGAGACATCTGCGTTAAGTGATTCTTTTCAGGATAATCTGTTGGCCCCTCCGGTTTATACACGACCTGCAGATTACAAAGGATTAAAGGTACCGGACATCCTGTTATCCGGTCATGCCGCCAAAATCGAGATGTGGAGGCATGATCAATCCGTCGAACGCACAAAAAAGAAGCGGCCGGATCTGATAAAATAATAACTTATTATACATAATTAAAAAAATAATTTTCTATATTTGCAGTCCAATTTGAGAAAGAAAAACAATCATTGTCATGAGTGACCAATTGATACGCGAGATCGCAAAAGAATATGATGAAGTACGGAGTAAATATCCTGAGTTCAATCCGGGTGATACTGTTGATATTTCAGTTAAGATTAAAGAAGGAAACAAAGAAAGGATACAGCACTATCAGGGCACTGTTATTCAACGCAAAAATGTTGGAAGCAACGGAGAGACCTTTACTGTAAGGAAAGTTTCCAATGGAATAGGTATTGAAAGAATATTCCCGATCCTGTCCCCTAACCTCGAAAGCATTACTGTTGTACGACGTGGTAAGGTTCGAAGAGCGAAGTTATACTACCTCAGAGGCCGTCAGGGTAAATCAGCAAGGATCAAAGAAAAATTAAGATAATCTTAAAAAAGATATTCCAAAGCCAGCCCTAAAGGTTGGCTTTTTTTGTATAACGATGTATGTTTGTCCGCTTAAAAAATAAACGATGAATATCCTTACCTTTTTCAAATATCAGGGCACCGGAAATGATTTTATCATGATGGATGACCGTGCCGAAACATTTGACATTCACAATCAGCCGTTGGTAGCCCGTCTGTGTGACCGTAAGTTTGGTATCGGCGCAGACGGACTTATTTTGATACGCAACCATGAGAAGGCCGATTTTGAGATGATCTACTTCAATTCCGACGGCAACCTCACCTCGCTTTGTGGTAATGGCAGTCGTTGTGCCGTACGCTTTGCAAAACAATTGGGCATGATCGATGAGAAAGCCACTTTCCAGACTGTTGAAGGTATTCTCGAAGCTTATATCACCTACGGCCTGATCCACCTGAGGATGCCGGATGTGAACCATGTTGAAACAAGAGATCAGGATTACTTCATTTATACGGGATCCCCGCACCACATCTGTTTTGTCGATGAAATTGAGTCACTTGATGTATATTCTCTTGGAAAAGAGATCCGGAACAGTGAGCCCTATGGCAAAGAAGGTACCAACGTCAATTTCGTCAAACCGCTCAGCGAAAGCGAGATCTTCGTCCGCACGTATGAACGTGGTGTGGAAGATGAGACCTTATCGTGTGGCACAGGCGTGACGGCAGCAGCTATTGCCTACAGCCTCAAAAATGCTTCTTCTCCGGTAAGCATCAAAACTCCGGGAGGCGAATTGCAGATAAGCTTTAAAAAGATCAGCAATGAGCAGTATACCGACATATACCTGATCGGCCCGGCTCAGCCTGTTTTTGAAGGAAAAATTGAGATTTAGGACGTTTTCTGTAATACCTACGAATTAACGCTGGCGCGCTTTTGCAAAGCGTGTCTTATCCCAATCTTCAATCTATCGATGCTCCTTCTTTTCTGGTTTACTCTTTACCCGAACCGGCAATACAATTGCCTGATTATCACCTTCTTTTCATAGTCAGCACGCATAACATATGCGCGCTAGCTTTTTTGATGTAGAAGTTTTTGTTTAGATGGCCTCTTTATAAAGTAATTAATCGAGCGCTGGCGCGCTTTTGCAAAGCGTGTCTTATCCTAATCTCCATTCAATCAGGCA
>JBNKDZ010000296.1:0-2635 GCA_050288525.1 Cyclobacteriaceae bacterium | reverse complement strand
GGCTGAATCTTTATCCGAAAAATTAAAGGCGATAAGCGATTTCTGCAGCATTTCAGTGCTTACAGTCAGCATTTTCATCAGCAATTTGGTGAAATTATGAAACAGATCCGGGTTTTTGATATCGTTCAACAGATAGATGCAATCATATACCAGATCGCCTACTCTTTCGAGGTTACCGGATATCCTGTAGCACGCCATGATCTTGCGAAGCTCCGAGGCCATCGGATGGTACAGCATTATCGTGTTGGTGATTTTATCGCTCACCTTCACATCATATTTATCTATCCGCTTCTCATTATCGCTTATCTCTTCCAACAGGGTCTTATCAATCTGTACCTCACCGGTCCGGATCACTTCCATAAAGTGATTCAACTGAATCAGGGTCAGCTCAGAAAATTTCTCCAGATCTTCTGTGATGGAGGTAATAGCCAAATCTTTTTTTATACTCATATCAATGGTCTTAATAATCGGTAAACATGATCTTATCCGAATTTTCCAGTCAGGTAGGCCTCTGTACGCTGGTCAACCGGATTGGAGAAAACATTCTTGGTTTTTCCGTATTCGATAAGTTCTCCCAGGTACATAAACATGGAAAAATCCGAAATACGTGCTGCCTGTGACATATTATGTGTCACCAGTATTATGGTGTAATCTTCTTTAAGTTTCACCAACAGATCTTCAATTTTGTTAGTGGCAATAGGATCCAGGGCTGAAGTTGGCTCGTCCAGCAATATGATCTCCGGTGTATACGCCAGCGCCCTTGCAATACACAACCTTTGTTGTTGTCCACCGGAAAGAAACGTGCCTTTTTTGAACAGCGAATCTTTAACTTCCTCCCACAGAGTAACCTCCCGGAGCGATTTCTCCACGATCTCATCTTTGGTACTTCGTCTAAGGCGCTTCCCATTCAGCTTAAACCCCGCAATCACATTATCATAAATACTCATGGTCGGAAACGGGTTAGGGCGTTGGAATACCATTCCTATCCGCTTTCTGAGCTCAATGGGACTCATATCGAAGATGTCTTCATTGTTTAGGTAGATATTTCCGGTAACTTTTGTTTCGGGGTACAGGTCATGCATCCTGTTTATTGCTCTGAGCAGTGTACTTTTTCCACATCCCGAGGGTCCCATTATGGCTGTGATGCTGTTTCTCTTAACGCCGGCATGAACATGCTTTACAGCAAGTTTACTTTGATCATATGAGATACACAGATCATTGATTGAAATTATCGGATTCTTTATATCGGTTATAGCTTCATTCATCACATTATTGAATTTTCCATCTTCTGGCGACCCTTTTCGCAAGAATATTTAAAAATAAAACAAATCCCATCAGGAACAAGGAAGAGCTCCAGATCAGGCTTACCATGTTGGGGTCGTTATAAAACTCCCAGATCAGCAATGGCACGGCACTGGTAGGTTTTGATATGTTCAAATTGATCATTGAACTCCCTAGCGCGGTCATCAACAGTGGCGCAGTCTCTCCAAGTATTCTGGATATTGACAACAATATTCCTGTAAACAATCCGCTCATCCCTGCCGGCAACAACACCTTTAATATCACCCTGTGGTACGGTACCCCCAAAGCAAATGCTGCTTCTTTTAACGTAGAAGGGATCATTTTTAATGTTTCCTCCGTAGACCGGACGATCAGCGGAAGCATCATGATAGCAAGAGAGGTACTCCCTGCTAATGCTGAAAAACCATTCGTCACATGTTTTACGACCCATAAATACGCGATCACACCCAGGATGATCGATGGCACCCCCTGTAAAACATCGGTAATTGATCGTACTATTGATGCATATCTGGACGCCGGATTCTCTGAAAGATACACCCCTGTCATAATCCCGATCGGTGTGGCGATCAGAGCAGCGAGGACAACCATTACCAGTGATCCTACGATACCATTTGCGATACCACCGGGGATCACCTCATCATGTGCTATGGCAACCATAGCCTCAAGTGTGTTGGGTGCTACCTGGGTAAAGAAATCAAGGTTGATCTGACCAATGCCTTCCTTTATAAGTTTGAATAAAATCAATGCAAGCGGGGCAACTGTCAGTGTAGAAAAGATCAACACCGTAACAAAGAACAGATGATCCTTTATCAGTCGTCGGTGATCCCTTTTTCGTTCCTGGTAATCTGTTTGCATCTTTTAATAGAGTCGTTTCATTATAAATTTACCAAGAAAATTGATCAGCGCCGTAATCAGAAATAACAACAGGCCTATAGCGATCAGAGAACTAAGTTTAAGCCCCTCTGCCTCTCCGAACTGGTTGGCTATGACACTGGCCATCGTATTTCCTGTCCCAAAAAGGCCATCAGGTATCACATTGGCATTTCCTATAAGCATGGTCACAGCCATTGTTTCTCCCAACGCACGTCCCAGAGACAACACATAGCTGGCAACAATGCCCGAGCTGGCGGTCGGCAGAATAACGTTAGTAATGACTTCCCTGCGTGTAGCTCCCAGCGAATAGGCAGCTTCTTTCAGCTCATTGGGGACCATAGATACCACTTCATTACTTAATGTTGTAGCATATGGAATGATCATTACCGCAAGAATAAGGGATGCTGTAAATACGCCCAGACCATGCTCGTTAATTCCATATTCAACCAACAAGGGTTTA
>JBNKDZ010000295.1:0-3968 GCA_050288525.1 Cyclobacteriaceae bacterium | reverse complement strand
TAACCAGATCGTATGCTGACCGCAACACTGCAAGATCATCTGCCAGACTTTCAGCATAGGCCCCAAACCAAAGCCCGAAAGAAGAAGGCATGGCGATTTGAAGATGCGTGTAGCCGGGCAATAGAACATCTTTATGTGTATTGCTTAATAAGATAAGACGCTCAAACAGCGTATTTATTCGATCAGAAATATCAAAAATCTCTTTACGCATAAATAATTTCAGGTCGAGCAATACCTGGTCGTTGCGTGACCGTCCGGAATGGATCTTTTTTCCTGTATCGCCGAGCTTCTTCGTAAGCATAAGCTCCACCTGTGAATGGACATCTTCGACACCATCTTCGATAATGAAACCACCTTGTGCGATAAGATCATAAATTTCCTTAAGTTCCTGAGTAAGTGATGTCAACTCCTCTTTTTCGAGCAACCCGATGGATTCGAGCATCCGGATATGGGCCATCGAACCAATTACGTCACTATCAGCGAGTAACAGGTCAAGTTCCCGGTCTTTGCCTACGGTAAACGTGTCGATTTCCTCATTCACCTTCACATCCTTTTGCCACAATTTATTTTTTCCTGATGCCATGTTTTCAGATCAGATTGTTTAATTCATCAATAATTTTCAGATACAGCTTAATACCTGCCTCCAGCTCCTGAACGTAAATGTATTCATCAGCCGTATGTGACCGGTTTGAGTCCCCTGGTCCGATTTTTACCGAAGGATACGGGATCAGTGCCTGATCGGATAACGTTGGGGAGCCAAAGGTGGTGATACCAAGCTTTTCCGCAACCCTGACCAGAGGATGATCTGCATCAATACCCGAGGGTTGTAGTCGCGTTGATCGAGGTGTTACCTCACTACCTATATTTCTACGTATGATGCCCAATATGGCATCGTTTGAATACTTGTCGGTGCTGCGAATATCAACAACATATTTGCATTCCGGAGGGATCACGTTGTGTTGTTGACCCGCTTCCACCATGGTAACATTCATATTCACCTCACCAAGAGTTTCTGACACATTCGGATATTTGTACGTCCGGAACCATTGGATCTCATCCAGAGCCTTATAGATCGCATTCACACCTTCATTACGTGCTGCGTGTCCGGCTTTTCCTTTCACAATCACATCAAGCACCATCAATCCTTTCTCCGCAATCGACATTTGAAGCGATGTTGGTTCACCCACAATAGCAAAACTGATCTTTTCAAGTTGTTTCAAAACCAGTTCAATTCCCTTTTTGCCACTGATCTCTTCTTCGGCAGAAGCAACCAGCACGATGTTAAAGCTCAGGTCCTCGCGTTCATAGAAATATAAAAATGCTGAAATAAGGGAGACAAGACACCCTCCAGCATCATTACTCCCCAAACCATAGATACGGTTGTCTTGTATCTCCGCACTAAAGGGATTTTTAGTCCAGGACAGATTTGGCTTAACGGTATCATGGTGTGAGTTAAGCAGTAAAACCTGTTTTCCCGGGGTATAATGTTTGTTACGGACAATAACATTATTTTCGATTCGTTCAAACCCAATACCTTTTTCACTGAAATAAGATTCCAAAAAAGCAGCGGTTCCTTTTTCCTCCCCGCTTAAAGAAGGGATATTGATCAGACCGGTTAAAAGATGTACTGCTTCTTCGTTCATTTTTATTTACATTGAGATAACGGTACCTACCGAAGTGTCACCATTTGCATATCGATCAATATGGGTAGAATTCATGATACGTACAGATTTAACACCATTTCTTATGGCATTAAAAGCATTATCTATTTTCGGGATCATTCCTTCTGAAATGATCTTTTCATCTTTCAATTCCTGATAATTCTTTTTATTTATTAAAGGAATGATGCTTTCAGGATCATGGATATCTCGTAACACCCCATTCAGTTCAAAGCAGTAGATCAATTCGACATTGTAACTGCAGATCAATCCGAGTGCCAGACTTGAGGCGATTGTATCAGCGTTGGTATTCAGCATTGTACCACATCCATCATGTGTTAAAGAGGCGAATACAGGAACAAATCCATTTCCGATCACCTGTACCAGAGCCGTATTATTGACGGTCTTGACATCTCCGACAAAACCATAATCGATGCCATTCATAACAGGTCGTTTCATTGCCTGAATCGTATTGCCATCGGCTCCTGTCATACCGAGAGCATTACATCTGAACGCCTGTAGTTTGCTGACAATATTTTTATTCGCCACTCCGGCAAGCATCATCTTTACAACTTCCATGGTTTCGGCATCCGTAATACGTCGTCCGTCGATCATTTTCACCTCAATGCCCAACCGCTGACTCATTTCCGACACCCATTTACCACCACCGTGAACCAGCATTTTCAGCGAAGAGATCCTGGCAAAATTCTCCAGGAAAGATGTCAGCCTGCTATCATCCTCAACGACCTTCCCTCCTATTTTTATAATTTTCAGATCATTCATTTCAAAAGACTTTTTATCACTGCCTGAGCAGCAAACTCCCTGTTTCCGGCCTCTTCGATCACGATAGACTGCGGACTGTCGATCACCTCATCACTAACGATCATATTGCGTCTTACCGGCAAACAATGCATAAACATGCCATTATTGGTCAGGGCCATTTTTTTGGCATCCACCATCCATTTCGGATCATTGCAGAGGATCTGTCCATAGTTTTCGTAGGATGACCAGTTTTTAGCATAAATAAAATCCGCTCCCTCATAAGCATCTTCCGGATTATGCAGAATGGTTGCCCCTCCTGTAAATTCAGGTGAGAGATCATATCCCTCCGGGTTGGCGATCACAAAATCATAATCCATATTGTTCATCCACTGAGCAAATGAATTACCTACTGACTGTGGCAATGCTCTTGGATGCGGTGCCCAGGTCAATACCACTTTTGGCCGGGAAGTTTTTTTATTTGTCTCAATCGTTAGTATATCAGCGAGACTCTGAAGCGGATGCACAGTAGCAGACTCCATATTGATCATGGGCACCCTGGCATATTGCACAAAAGCATTCAGTATCTGTTCGGTATAATCCTTTTCACGATCCTTCAATGAAGGAAAAGAACGCAATCCGATGATATCACAGTATTGACCGATAACGGCAGCAGCTTCCTTAATATGTTCTGCTTTATCTCCGTCCATGATCACACCATCATTCGTCTCTAGTGCCCATCCTTCACCTGAAAAATTCATTACCATCACTTCCATCCCAAGGTTTCGGGCCGCCTTTTGAGTACTCAGTCTGGTACGAAGACTCGGGTTCATAAAAATAAGGCCTATGGTCTTCCCTTCTCCCAAAGACTTATCTTTTAGCGGATGTTTTTTGTATTCAGCAGCAATATCAACCAATGCTTTTACATCCTGCACATCGTTAACAGATAAAAAGTTTTTCATGACATTCGTATTTTAAAATGCTACAGGCTTCAGTTTCAATCCGGCAGTTTCATCGATACCACACATAAGGTTCATGTTCTGAACAGCTTGTCCGGAGGCTCCTTTTACCAGATTGTCTATAGCACTGATAATCATCAATTTAGATCCATGTTTCTCCAAATATAGTAATCCTTTGTTGGTATTTACTACTTGTTTCAGGTCAATATTCTCTTTGCTGACAAAGACAAAGGGACAATTTGCATAATAATCGTTGTACAGCTCTGCTGCTGCTTCCGCCGACATATCCGAATCGAGATACATCGTAGCCAGAATGCCCCTTGTGAAATCTCCTCTGTAAGGAATAAAGAACATTTCGTTGTTAAACCCATTCTGCCAGTTTCGCAGGCTCTGACCGATCTCCTTAAGGTGTTGATGAGTAAATGCTTTGTATACCGAAATATTGTTGTTACGCCAGGAAAAGTGGGATGTTTTGGACAGCGACTGGCCGGCTCCTGTAGAACCAGTTATGGCACTTATATGAATATCTCCGGAGATTTTTCCTTCTTTTCCGAGCGGGATTAGCCCCAGCTGGATGCAGGTAGCAAAACAT
>JBNKDZ010000294.1:0-2555 GCA_050288525.1 Cyclobacteriaceae bacterium | reverse complement strand
TCTGGCGGAACGTTGACCACAGACCAGTATTTTGAAATAAAAATACACAACCGGTCGGGCGAAAAATTCACAAAAATAGCGATACCGCACTCAAAAATGGTCAAACTCCGGAATATCAATGCTTTTATCAAGGACTCTAGCAGAAAAATCGTAAAAGAACTTAAAAAAAGTGACATCGTTGAAAAAAGCTCCATTTCAGACTTTTCGTTTTATGAGGATGACTTTATAAAAGAGTTCACCCTCAAACACAATACCTATCCGTATACCATCGTATATTCCTATCAGACCATACAATCCGAATTTATTACGATCGATCACTGGATTCCCGTGATCCATGAAAAAGTACCAACAACAGAAGCATCCTTAACTGTATCTGTTCCGGAAAATTATAAGATCGCCTATAAAAACCAATTTGTTGAAGAACCTGATATCGATACCCTGAAAAACACCCTGAAATATCAATGGAAAGCCCGTTATACGGATATAATTAAATCTGAACAATTTGCTCCACCTATTTTCGATTTTTTACCTTCGGTTAAAATCGTTCCGCTAAAATTCAATTACGATGAAAAAGGGTCATTTGAGAACTGGGTCGCCTATGGAAACTGGGAAAATGAGTTATTAAAGGGTCTGGATGACGTACCTGCAGATGAAACACAGAAGATCCTTTCACTTATCAAAGATGTAAATGATACCAAAGAGAAGATCCGGATATTGTATCACTACCTGCAGGAGGAAACCCGATATATCAATGTCACGATTGAAACAGGCGGCCTGAAACCCTATCCGGCAAGTTATGTCGCCCAAAACAAATACGGAGATTGCAAAGCCTTATCAAACTATTTCAAGTCTGTACTTGACCTGGCCGGGATCCCCTCCTACTATGCTAACGTTTATGCCGATAATCCGGTAGCCAAAATCGACATAAACTTTCCATCTCAACAATTCAATCACATAATTTTGTACATCCCGTTGGAATCGGAAGATATCTGGCTGGATTGTACAAGTGACGGGCCTTTTAACTATTTAGGTACTTTCACACAAAACAGGGAAGCATTCATAATACAGGAAGATAATAGTCATTTTATTAAGACACCTCCATTAGAGCCCTCAGAAGTTCTTGAAATACGAAATATTGAAGTTCCTTATAATCAAGGTGATACAAAAGTAAAATTCTCAAACACCTACAGAGGTGATGCATATGATGATATTTTATTGTTGGAAAACAATTATGGCGATTCGGAAAAATCAAAAATCATGCGTAATTACCTTATTGAAGACGGATTTCAGTTAGCTGAATATAAAATTCACTTCCCAAACCGTGATTCTACAAAGGTTAACCTGTCATACAATGCGACTTCTCAAAATATATACAAGCATTATGGCAATGATATACTTTTAAGCAATATCCCTTTTGTATTGCCTGAACTGGAGAAGCCACAAACACGAAAATTACCTGTTCAGATTGATTATCCGGTTCACAATGTGGATACCATTGTCTATGAGATCCCGGATGGGTATAAACTGAATAAGGATTCAATCACACATACTATAAGCACTAAATACGGTGTTTATAAAATTAACACCCATAAAGATGGAGGAGCGATCATCACTACCAAAAGCCTTTTGATCCATCCGGGATATTACCCTCTGTCGGAATACGAGGAATTTTATGATTTTTACACACAGATAATTGAATTTGAGAATAAAACACATGTATCATTTTTTAAATAAAAGCCATGATTAAAAAATCACATTTAACCTTACTGATCTTAGCGCTGTCTGTCACAATGGTTTTCGGGCAGAATTTTTCAATGAAGTATGGCGTGATCACAAAAAATGAAATAGACCTGAAAGAATACGATCAGGACAAAGATGCAGAAGCAGTAGTGTTGTTTGATATCGCACAATCCTATTTTGTCGAAAACAACAATTCATTTGAGGTGAAATTTGAACGGACAACCCGAATAAAGATACTTTCAGAAGCCGGAATAAAGTATGCTGAAGTTGAAATCCCGTTTTTCCATGAGAGTGATCAATATGAAAAAATATATGAGCTAGAGGCAATGTCATACAATTTTGAGAATGAGAAGTTTACTAAAAGCCCATTTGATGCCTCAAATACGTTTGATGAAAAGATAAATGATCAGATAAGCATCCGAAAATTTGCTATTCCGAATGTAAAAGTAGGGTCGATCATCGAATATCGATACAGTATCAGATCACCGCAGATATTCAATTTTAGAGATTGGGAGTTCCAGTGGAGAATTCCGGTAGTTTATAGTGAATATATAGCTAAAATGATCCCCTTTTATGAATACACCTATATTTTACAGGGAGCCAGCAAATTTGATGTTTTTGAATCCTATGAAGACACAGGATTTACACGGACCTTCGGAGGTGGGGGAAAATTCGGCCTTAACTCCTATCATGACATGGTATATAAATTTGCCATGAAGAATGTTCCTGCCTTTGGTGACGAAGAATTCATCACCTCCATTAACGACTATATTATCAAACTCGATTTTCAATTATCGGTCATTCATCGTCTGAAC
>JBNKDZ010000293.1:0-5031 GCA_050288525.1 Cyclobacteriaceae bacterium | reverse complement strand
CCACCTTCAACTGCTGCCGGAGGAGCTGACGCGCCGGCGCTTGAAGCTTCTGCTTTTTTGGCGGCCAGTTCCTGTTCGAAATCTGCTTTTGCTTTTCCTGATTTGTAGTTACGGTATTGTGGCGGGTGCATGGCCAATTCCATGAGTTCCTCATCATCCTGTCCATAATCCCATCCGTTCTCATCCATTTCTTTTTTGAAGGTATCCAGATCGTCCGGATAAAGATCCTGCGGATGTCCTTTGTAGAATTCTCTTCCTTGTTTTTCAGCAAGTGCAACAATTTCAGGTGCCAGTTCGCCGGGAAGTTTACCCGCCTTGCCTACGAGCATATCCCAGGTGTTGTCATCGATCATGGAGAAACGATCTTTACCTTTGATCATCTGCATCACATTCATCAAGGCAACATTTTTAACGTATTGGCTATATGGTGTCACCAATGGCGGATATCCGAGCATTGGCCAGATGTGTTCTACTTCTTCAAACAGTTTTACCAGAAGGTCATCCTGTGTGATCTCCGGCTGATTGTTTTTCGTCAGCCATTTGTTGATGCTCTTCAGGTTGTTTTCAAGGTCAGCCATCAGACTACCCATCATACCACCAGGCAGACCTGGTCCGATGAGGAGTGAGTTCAGCATTCTGTTACGTTGTGGAATGTAGTATCCAAGGAAGTCGTCCATAAATTCCTGTGTGAGTGAACGTGCCTGCATGTAGGCTTTCATATTCACATCCGGAACGTTAAATCCTGCATCTTTAAGCATGGCAACAACCATGAGCAGGTCGGCATGTCCTGTTCCCCATGACAGAGGTTCCATTCCCACATCTATGATCTCACAGCCTGCGCGTGCTACTTCAAGAATAGAAGCAGGTGTGAAACCGGGACCTGTTTGCCCATGATACTGGATCAGTACATCCGGGTGTGCTGCTTTTATGCCTTTAACAATTTTACCGAGGGATACAGGTCTTCCGATACCGGCCATATCTTTGAGACAGATCTCATCAGCACCTCCTTCGATCAGTTGTTCGGCGAGGTTTACATAATAGTCGACAGTATGAACTTTGGAATGTGTAAGGCTAAGTGTACCCTGAGCAATCATGCCCCCTTCTTTGGCATATTTGATGGAATCGATGATGTTCCTTGGGTCGTTAAGACCGCAGAATGAACGGGCGATATCCGTACCTTGTTTCTTTTTTACTTTAAACATCAGTTTACGGATGTCTGCAGGAACAGGACTCATTCGGATACCATTAAGGCCTCTTTCGAGCATGTGTGTCTGGATACCGGCTTCGTTAAAAGCTTTGGTCCAGGCCCGAACTGCCTTGTTGGGATTTTCTCCGAAAAGAAGGTTGATCTGTTCGAATCCGCCACCATTCGTTTCAACACGGGCAAAACAACCCATATCAACGATTACCGGGGCAATTCTTTCAAGTTGATCCTTTCTTGGCACATATTTGCCTGAGGACTGCCACATGTCTCTGTACACGAGCGAAAATTGAATTTCTTTAGCCATATTTTTCCACGTTTAATACCTTGAATACATTAAAAAGATTTTTGAATGAGTGAATAGAGGAAAATATTTATTTCCTTATTTGGCTTTTTTTACCGAAGTAACTTTGCCTTTACCCTGTGTAATGATATCCACTGCCGATACGATGGCAGCCATTTTTTTAGGATCAATAACTCCCTGGCTGACTTTCTTTACAACAGCAGGGATTTCTTTTTCAGGAAAGTATTTATTGATGATCTTAATTAGGATATTTCCCAGAACTACGATCAATGCAAGGATTGAAAACACTGTGACCATCCCGACCACCAATAATATTAATGCCTCATTTATATCTCCATTCATGATTTTCTACTTTATAAAAAACGGTGCAAATTTAGAAAAATAAAGCGGAAATTGCACTTACAGGAGGTTATTAATACAAAAATTCTTTTTATTCACCCATTATCATTCGTAATACGCAATTTTTAAACCCTTTTTAGATCGAAGATTAAAATTTTTGCATTTTTTAGCTTTCAACTGTACGTGTTGTACTATGGATATAAATTAACGATACAGGTGTCTTTGTGATTTCCGTCTACTGTAGTAACCGTAATTGTACATGAACCTGAATTGCTAACTTTTGATACATAGCCGTTTGATACTGTACACTGAGAAGTATTACTGGATTTCCATGTAACTTCTTTATTGGTGGCATCTGAAGGGGTGATCGTATAGTTACCATTAAGATTTAAATATCCATTACCAGTGATTGAGTAGCTGTCACTGAAAAACTTAATTCCGGTTACGGACTTAACCACAGTAACCTCACATTGATCAGTGTATTTACCATCTTCTGTTTCGATGGTAACTATTGTGCTTCCCTGAGATATTCCTTCAATTTCACCATTAACTACTTTAACAATATTTTCATTATCGCTTTTCCAAATGACATTTTTATTGGTAGCTTTCTCAGGATACACATTATAATTCAGGTTTATTTTTTCCGCTACCTCAATGGTAATTTCAGATAATTCAAGTTCGACATCTGAAACACTCATCGGTAGTACGGTTACAACACATGATGCTGTAAATGCACCATCATCTGTTGTAACTGAAATAGTAGCTATTCCGGCTTTTTCTCCGGTTACGGTGCCATTTGATATGACTGTAGCGATTTGACTATCCGAACTGCTCCAAATTACATTTTTATTTGTTGCTGTTGACGGTAATACTTCAGCTACTAACTGAAAAGATTTATCAATTTCGATTTCATTGGTTCCTTTATCAAGTGAAACCCCGGACACTTTTGTTTGATCGAATACTGTGATTGTGCATTCATCTGTATGGTTTCCATCAACTGAAGTGGCAGTGATGATGGCTGTTCCCGGAGCAACAGGCGTAACGATTCCGGAACTGCTTACCTTAGCAACATTTTCGTTGCTGCTTGACCATTCAATTGCCGGATTGGTAGCATTATCCGGTTCAATGTTTATGGATAATTGTTCCGTTTCATTTAATTCAAGTGTTAAAGCTGATATGGTCAGATTTACATCTGATACTGAAACCAGTTTATATACGGTGATATCACATTTGTCTTGTAATCCTCCGTCAATAGTGGTAACAAGAATGTGGGCAGTACCTTTTTTTACAGGAGTGATCTTGCCAGTATTGTCAACTATTACAATTGTATTGTCACTACTTGTCCACAACAGGTCTTTTTGTGTAGCATCAGCAGGCAGAACAGTTGCCTGAAGTTGTTCCTCTTCCTCCAGTTCGATGGTTAAGGATGATTTGTTAAGGGTGACAGATTCAACATCTATACCATTAAATTTATCATAGACACTGATTTGACAATAAGCAGTAAAACTACCATCCTCTGTTGTTGTAGTTATTGTTGCAGTACCGGTTTTTTTTGCAAGCAGGTTTCCGGCATTTACTTCAACAACTTCAGAATCACTACTTGTCCAAACTACAGATTTATTATCGGCATTTGCCGGATAAATTGTTGCTGTCAGAAAATCGGTGTTGCCTTTTGGTATGGATAAGGTTTGTCTGTCCAGGGAGATACCGGTGACTTTAATCGCATTATCTTCGCTTTTTTTACAACTGTTTATAAAAAAAACGAAACCAGTTAAAAATATAATCAGGGCCAGATACTTAAATTGATAAACTGTAGAGGTTTTCATAATAAAAATAGGTTTTATATTAAAAAACACCTTGGAGAACCAAATATATGTTAATAATCACATTATTGTTACTAAAAAAAAGGATAATTTTATGTTAAAGATGAAATTTTACGATGCGAACTGCCCGTCTATAAAAAAGAACAAGACATTTATCTTTAAATTCCCATTCCGGTAGTTGATCCTGTTCTGCTGCGGACACTAAATTGTCCGGTTTTATTACATGTTCCTGAAAGCCTATTTTTTAACGGTCTGATTATGAGCGATATATTTAAAGTGGATTAATGTTTGTTCGTTTAAAACAGAATTTAACTATTATTGAAATGAGAGCATTAGCTGTTTTAATATTGTGGTGCATTTTGCTGGTTATGTGCTGGCCGCTGGCCGTAGTGGTGTTTATTGCCTTTTTGTTGATCTCGCTGATCCTGATCCCTTTTAAAATTGCTTTTTTCAGCATAGGGGTGCTGTTTAAGATCTTAGGGGCTATTCTGCTGTTCCCGTTTAAGGTATTGGGACTTGCATAGGAGGATCAATATGAATGATACATTTTCAGATATCAAGGGCCGTTGTATGCAATTAATTGTATTAAATTGAGTTGTTAAATGTATTTTCAAAGAAAACAGAAATATAATATAAAAAAACTTGCACATATAATTTCATTATATTTACTTAGCATCATCAAAAAAGAATTGATAATTTCTATAAACAAGGAAATTTGAAAATATACTGATAGTTTTATTCTCAAAAAGTAACGCTATCTTATAAGGCTTAAAGTCTCAAAAACTTTAAGCCTTATTTTTTTCTCTTTTCCCCCATATTTTACAGACTTAATTTAATATGGTAATAAACCAAGATGTTAAATGTATTTTCAAAGAAAACAGAAAAAACACATAAAAAGACTTGCACATGTAAATCAATAATATTTACTTAGCATCATCAAAAAAGAATTGATAATTTCTATAAACAAGGAAATTTGAAAATATACTGATAGTTTTATTCTCAAAAAGTAACACTATCTTGTAAGGCTTAAAGTCTCAAAAACTTTAAGCCTTATTTTTTTGGTTTTATCCACAGTAATACTAGATCAATCGGTATTTCCGGGGAGTTTAAAAATAAATTGTTTGGAGGAACAAGAGAAGTTACTTGAACAAAGAGCAGATTGGAGTTTGAGAAAGTAGCAATCGGACAATACCCTGGTTCGTATATTCTGTAATTCTGAAAATTCTGCTTCAGGCAAAATTGGAGCGCTATGAAATGTTGAGTTGAGTAGTGTCGTCTAAATTAACGCTGACAGGTCTTTGGACGCTGTCAGGAAATTTTCACAAACTAAAATGCTATGAACTGTGCTCTTTGCCCTTCGCCAT
>JBNKDZ010000292.1:0-3704 GCA_050288525.1 Cyclobacteriaceae bacterium | reverse complement strand
ATTTTGAATTTAAATACCTGGAAATGGATCCTGAGGACACGACTAAAAATGAACTTTCCTTTTATGTGGTTAATAAATTTGCGGATGACATTTATCAGGCATCCATTAAAGGACTGATCGAAGTAGCGGGAAAAGACACTTCAAACATCGACGAGATCCCTTATTCGGAATTTACCGAGATCATCACCATTCTTGAAGATGCCCGGATTGATGAAATACAAAAAGCGATCAAGGGAAATCTTGCTGGATTTGTTGACCGAAAACTCAGTCAAAGATATACGCTTTTGATGTCTTATACGCTCCTGCTATGGATATTGATCATGATGATCCCCTGGGTTGATTTTTATTTTTATAAAAAACGTAAAAAAATCAAACCTGCCGTTGCTGGCAATGAAAATGATATACCCGACGATCATGCGGATGACATTTCATCTCAATCATCAGAACCTGATGAAGAGACGCCAACAGATTCGGAAAAAGAATGAATCCTTCTTTAGGAAACGCTACCATTTCAACTGGCAGCTTATTATTCTTTTTTATCCGAAGGTTTTGATTTCTTTGAGGAGGTTTTCTTTTTTGTCTCCTTCTTTTTTTCCGGCTCAGAAACTGCCTTTTCTGCTGGTTTTTCACTGTCAGCATTCTCAGGTTGTTCTTCCTTAGCCTCCACAAGTACTTCAGGAGCAACTTTGATCAGGATATTATACCAGGCTACAAGCTTTTTCATATCAGAGACATATACCCTTTCTTTATCATAGTCAGGCGCAACATGCTCAAGAAAAGCTTTTAGCTCATCCGGTTCAGATTTTCCGTCAACACCCGGATCATCCCCGAATTCATTCTTAATTTTTGCAAAAATATCCCCAAGAGGGATTGTTACATCAAAATCGTTGGTATAGATAGATATCTCATGAAGCAGGGATACCCTGTGATGAGGTCCGGTTACAACTTTTGTTTTTTTATTATCCAGACTTTCAAGGATCAATCCGGATCTGGTCGGTTTAATTACTTTGTATAATCCCGGTTTTCCGGAAACCGCAGCGATGTCTTTTAATTCCATATTTTCTCTAAGATCAAAACGGTGTCAAATTTAGTGTTTTTTAGGATGTTTATACAATCCTTTCGTCATTGAAATTTTCAATTACACCCGAAATAAAGTTCAGAACTTCTGCCCTGCCGGTTTTCAAGGTTGAAGATGTTTCAAATATTTCCGGCAGCTCCTCCCATTCCTTTTTCAACCTGCGGACATGACCCGCCTTAACAGATGAAAACTTGTTTTTCGACATTTTATCTATTTTGGTAAATACCAATACAAAAGGAATTTCTTTCTTACCCAGCCATTGGATAAACTCATAATCAATATCCTGAGGTTCCAGTCTTGAATCTATCAGCACAAATAAACATGCCATGTTTTCTCTACGTAACAGATATTCTTCAATCATTACACCCCAGTCTTCCTTTTTTTGCTTGCTTACCTTTGACCACCCATATCCGGGCAAATCAACCAGGTACCATTCTTCATTTATCTCAAAATGGTTAATCAACTGTGTCTTACCCGGTTTTGATGAAGTTTTTGCCAGACTTACCCTTTCGGTAAGCATATTGATAAGTGAGGATTTTCCTACATTTGACCTTCCTATAAAGGCAAATTCAGGTTTATCTGATTTGGGGCATTGATCCAGTTTTGAACTGCTTTTGTCGAATCGTGCATGCTTAATTACCATAACTTCAATATTACCATATGTATAAATAAAATCATATTTTACACCAAAAAATATAAATTATCATACGTTTTATGCTTAAATTATTACATCAGAATACAGATTCTGATTAAATTATTTCCATAAAAATTCAGGCAAAGAAAAAGAAAAAAGAATATAAAGGCATAAGTTTCAGGCTATTATTAAATTCTGTCTTTTTATAAAATGTTAATAATTAGCAATTTGCATCATTTGATTTAAAGCAATAGACTAAATATATTACAATCATTTGTTATTACTGAAAATCAATTTTAAATTAAGGGCGTAATTGCGGTAATTCGATTTATGAAAATACGAGATAATTAACGTATGAGGATACCCGGTCATTTTCTTGGACTTTTATTTTTATCATTCATCTGCACGAATGTGTATAGCCAGGATGAAAATAAAGAAACTGCCAGGCAAATTGTTGAGATTGCCAATGATGCCTATTTTAATTTACGCGTAATTCTTGTCGCCAACGAACAGTACGTACAGGCTGCCGAACTGGACCCGGACAATATTGAAGCGAATTACATGGCAGGAAGGACATATCTCGAAACAAATGCCAAAGCGAATGCAGCAAAATATTTATTGAGAGTAAGTGAGTTAAATCCGGATTACAAGTTCAATATCCAGTATATGATTGGCCAGGGATATCAATACGGGCAGGAATTTGAAAAGGCAATTTTTTATTACAATAAGTATCTTGCAAAAATTACGGACAATCCCCGAAAGACCTCCGGAGATGATTTCACCTCATCAAATGAAGTAAAAAGAAGGATATACGAGTGCAAGAACGGAATTGAATTCCTGAATGATCCCAAAGATTATGTGATTGAGAATGTTGGCCCCTATGTAAATTCAGAATGGGATGATTTTGCTCCTGTGCTTACGCAGGATGAATCGTTCCTGGTGTTCACAACACGGAGACAAGATGGCAATACCAACGAAGACGTGTTTGATGATCTGTTATTTTATGAGGACATCTATTATTCCAACCGTGGATCAGACGGAAAGTGGCAGCCTGCTTATAACATAGGTGAGCCTATTAACAGTATGTACCACGACTCAAACCTTGCAATAAGCGCTGACGGTACCCAGTTGTACCTGTATAAAAGTCAAAACGGGGGAGATATATTTCTTTCAATAAAAAATCCGGATGGCACTTGGTCTGAGCCGGAACCGTTAAATGAAAACATCAACAGTACCTTCTCCGAAAACTCGGTATCTATCTCTCCGGACGGGAGCACACTATTCTTCTCCTCCGACAGACCGATTACAGAGGGCAAGACTGATCTTGACATCTACTACTCAAAAAAAGACCGAAAAGGAAACTGGGGTCCGGCAAAAAATATCGGACCGGTCATAAATACCGAATTTAATGAAGACGGACCTTTTATTGATTACGATGGTAAAACATTATATTTCAGTAGTAAAGGTCATAAAGGAATGGGTGGCTATGACATCTACAAAACAGTATATGACAGTGCGCTACAGGAATGGTCAGAACCCATTAACCTGGGATATCCGATGAACTCACCTGATAACGATGTTTATTTTGTCAGTACACGTGACGGAGAAAGAGGTTATTATGCATCTGCTAGAGCTGACGGGTTAGGATTTACAGACATTTATCATATTAAACTGGCAAAACTTGAAGATCCTAAATTCGCCAGTAATAAAGATCCTGAATCAAACATCACCCCGAATACGGTTGATATAAATAAAATTGATGAGCCTGTTGTTGATGAGCCTGTTGAAGACAAGCCCGTTATCAATACAACCCCACCAGCCAATACCAGGATCAGACCGGTAGAAATAACTATTAAAGTGGTTGATGGACAGAACAATTCTCCAATGGATGTGGATTTAAGTGTCAGTCATTCACAAAATAAAAATGGTGTAAGGGTAAACAAGGTTGCTCCGGGAACCTATAGAATGGAATTCACAGATTCGAAAACAACC